>JAITED010000091.1 GCA_031282235.1 Propionibacteriaceae bacterium
GCTTCTGAGATACGCACGGAACGTGGAATCACTGTTTGCAGGGTCTGGGTGGGGAAGTGGGCGCGTACTTCGTCCGCGACCTGTTGGCTGAGCCGGGTGCGACCGTCGTACATAGTCAGCAGCACGGTGCTCACGGTTAGTTGCGGGTTTAACCCGGATTGCACTAGCTGCACCGAATGCAACAGTTGCGAAACCCCCTCTAGCGCGTAATACTCGCATTGAATCGGCAGCAGAATCTCGTTCGCCGCCACGAAAGCGTTTACGGTGAGTAACCCGAGGCTCGGGGGGCAGTCGATGAACACGTAATCGAAGTTTGCGGTGCGCAGGCAGGCATCTAAAGCCGATTTGAGGCGGCGTTCCCGACCCGGTAACTTCACCAACTCCACCTCAGCAGCGGCTAAATCGGGGGTGGCGGCCAACACTGAGATGTTGGGATGTTCGGTGGAGGGCTGGAGCGCAGCCGCAACCGACACCTCGCCCAGCAGCACTTCGTAAGTGCCGACGATTCCGCGTTGGTGGCGCACACCTAGCGCCGTACCAGCGTTGCCCTGGGGGTCAAGGTCAATCACTAGCACCTGCAACCCGCCAAACGCCAACGCTGCAGCGATGTTCACTGCCGTGGTTGTTTTACCGACGCCGCCTTTTTGGTTCGCCAACACCATGATGCGCGGATACGTGGGGTGCGGAAACTGGTCGGGCACTGCAACGTGCGGCAGCGGCGCATCAACAGCGCGCCTAGCACGCGGGGAATCCGGGTCACCGCTGCTGTACAGTTCTTCCGTTTCACGTGAAACATTCCTCATTGGTACACCTCCATTCCATTCCACTCCGATTCCTGCTCTCGCAGCGCACACCTGCTTCGTTTCACGTGAAACATCGTCCATCGCTCAACGCCTAGATACCGTTACGCTATAAAGATACCCCGCCACAGCGACACTTTTTAGCGTACCTAGCACACCCGAATCGCTGTAGCCCCTCCATCGAGTGCCACCACTTCCGCTGTCCGTTTAGTACGTCGCAGTTGGGGGGCGGCCTCAGAAATCTCTTGTTGGGCGGTTTCACCTTTCAGCGCCAACAACTCGCCATCTGGGCGCAACAACGGTAAACACCACGGCAGCAACCGCGTCAAGGGAGCCACCGCCCGGCACACCACGTATTGATAGCGTTCCTGGTGGTCCTCGGCGCGACTACGAATCACTCGTACTTGTGTCTCGGGAAGCCCTAACTCGGCCACGGTTTCAACGAGAAAGGTGTAGCGCCGCAGCAACGGTTCCAACAGCGTTATCTGTAGGTCAGGCCGGGCGATAGCCAGCGGAATCCCGGGCAGCCCAGCCCCCGAACCCACATCCACCACTGTCGCGGATTGCGCAATCAGCGGCGCGAGCGCCAAAGAGTTCAACAGGTGGCGCTCCCAGATACGCTCAGTCTCTTTGGGGCCAAGCAAGCCCCACCGAATGCCTTTATCCGCCAAGATGCTGGCGTAGCGTTCGGCCAAATCAGGCTGCGGAAATGACCACACGGCGACTAGGTTCCACGCCTTCGGATTCGCTTACTAAACCAGCAGCAGCAATCATACTGTGTACAATTTTGCGCTCGAACGGATTCATCGCGGCCAGCTGCACCGGCTCGCCGGTCGCTTTCACCTCGTTGATAGCCTCCTGCGCCAGCAGTTGCAGCTTTTTACGCTGCTTATCGCGGTATCCGGCGATGTCAAGCATCAGCCGGGAACGGTGTCCGGTTTCAGTGAGCACCGCCAGCCGGGTCAACTCCTGCAGCGCTTCCAACACTTCGCCGTCTTTGCCTACCAACACTTCGGAGTCGGTGACGATAGATACGTGTGCCCTATCCCCCTCAGTGAAAGTGTCAATATCGCCATCCATATCGGCGATGTCAAGCAGTTCCTCCAAGTAGTCTGCGGCGATATCGCCCTCAGTCTCCAAATCCTCCAAGTCCGCTAACGCAGGTTTGGTGTCCGTGACCTCCACTGCGACAGTGTCCGTATCCACTGCGGCAGTGGGTTCTTGCAGTTCCTCATTCTCAACGCTCATCTTCAATTCCTCCCTATTTCGTGTGTCTTTGTGCGACTCGACTGTGAGCTCAACACCCCTCGGTCGGTACGCCGGAATGTGCCCATTTTGCCGAAACACACCCCAAAGCTGTGTCTATATTATTTTTTACGTTTCGCCCGCGATTGCCTAGATTGCCGCGCCGGCTGCTGGCGTACCACCACTTGTTGCCCGTTAGAGTTGGTGCGCACCACAGTGGCGGAAGCATCCGAAGTCGTCGCAATGGCCCGGTCAGCCTGCGCCTGCGCTTCAGCCTCGCGCTGCATCCTAGCGGCTTTAGCAGCGACAGAACCCTTATTCTTTTCGCGGGCTTTCTCTAACCGCTCGCGCTCCAACTCGCGCGGGTCAAGCCCTTTAGCAATCATGCGGTCTTCCCAATCAACATATGCCGGGGTGTTCGGAGTGGGATGGTTGCGCACCATGACGTACTGCTGTACGCCCGTCCAGATGTTAGAGCAGCACCAGTAGAACAGCACCGCAATCGGGATTGATATGCCGCCGATGGCGTACATGCCTGGGAACAGATACAGCATCCACTTCTGCTGTTTGCCCATCGGGCCTTCCAACACCGACGGTGGCATGTTGCGGTTCATCGAATACAACTGCTGCGCGAACAGCACCCCGGTCATCACCACTATCAACAGCAACGCCAGAATCTGCGTGGATCCAAACGGTGATGCCGGCAAGAAGGTGTTAGAGAGACGCACCCCAAACAGCGTCGCGTTCTGCAACGACTCCCGCATATCAGGGTTCTGCTGCAACCAGTAGCCTTTCACGTCGCTGTCGCTGGTGGCGCGGGCGATAGAGCTCATCACCCAGAATAACCCCATGAAAATCGGCATTTGGAGCAGCATCGGCAAGCAGGAGGCATACGGGCTGATGCCGTTCTCCTCGTATAACTTCATCGTCTCCCGGCTCTGCCTATCCCGGTCGTCCTTATACTTTTCGCGTACCGCGGTGAGCTGGTCTTGGATGGAGGTGGTGGCGCGCATCGACTTCACTTGCCGCACGTACAGCGGCAGCAGCGGGGCGCGCACTACCACTGTCATCAAAATGATGACCAGAATCCAGGTGGTGCCGGAGTTTTCATCAAACACCAGCGACACGCCCTTGTGTAGCAGCACCATCAGCCCTGACACTAACCAATAGAACGGCGCCAACACCGTATCCAAAAAGCCCATCATTTCAACAAATCGCCTTACTGATATATGTTTCACGTGAAACATTGCTTACGTGCGGTGCTGCGGCAGGAGCCGCGAGATAGCCTTCCGCTACCAACTCGGCAGCTAGAGGGGAATCCGGTACGGGGTCGAAACCGCCGCTAGCCCAAGGGTGACAACGACAGATACGCCGCACGCTCAACGC
This sequence comes from Propionibacteriaceae bacterium, assembly GCA_031282235.1. GTDB lineage: Bacteria > Actinomycetota > Actinomycetes > Propionibacteriales > Propionibacteriaceae > WRGV01. Next base: position 3,432 of record JAITED010000091.1, read on the forward strand.
CGACCCTTTCAACGCGCCATGAATCTGCAACGCCTCCAAAGCATACGCAGAACAGGTGGGGTAGTAACGGCATACGTCGCCGTAGCGCGGCGAGATGAAACGCCGCCACGCCTTAACGAAGCCGATAAGTAGCCACCTCATCGTATAACCCCTTGTGTTTCCGCTATTGTCGCTGTTTTTTGCAGTTTTCGTATCAACTGCGCCCACGCTTGATGCAAATCTGCCGCCAGCCGCTCGTTCTCACTTGCCGCCTTCGGTAACGCACGCACCACAATACGGGCATGTGGGTCTGTTGCCGTGAGTTCCGCACGCACCAGATGCCGCAACTGCCGCTTCACCCGGTTGCGTACCACGGCTCCCCCGACAGCCTTAGAAACCGCAAACCCCACTTTACTAGGGAGTTCACCGTTACTGACGGCGTGCAGCACCAACGAGGGACGCCCCACGCGAACCCCTGAACGGGCGACCGAACGAAACTCAGCCGTCAGCCGAAGCCGGTTGCCGACGCTAAGCATGGTCTTACGCTAGTAACTATGCCGACAACTCGTGGCGGCCTTTGCGCCGCCGCGCAGCCAAAATGGCGCGCCCAGCGCGGGTGCGCATCCGAGCACGAAAGCCGTGGGTACGGCTACGACGACGATTACTAGGCTGAAAAGTGCGCTTCACTTTAGAATCCTTATTTGAGCAGTAGTTCCGGACTACCGACAGTCGGCAGCCCACCTAGAATACTCTACGGTCTCGTATGACAGCAAAGCCGGGCATTCTCGCTGACACAATCAAGTGTCCTTGTCTATCCGACACGCCGAAAAATATGGTAACTGTGTCGAAATACGGCTTGCGGATTACCGCTCTTATGGACTATGTTCACTTCAAGCTCTGAGTTATCCACAGGGCTTGCGGTTCGGGCACCCCAGCTCGCGCCGCTGAGGCAAAACGCTGATGCCTGGCGCAGCTATAGAAGGAACACTAATGTCCGACACGGAGTCCCAAACCCTGGAATCCGCCTGGAAACACGTATTGGCCGATGCCGATGCCGACCCTTTCACTAAAGCTTGGCTGAAAAGCGCCCAACCGCTCACCATCCATGATGCACACATCATGATTGCGGTGCCCAATGACTTCACCCGCCAACGTTTCGAGACCCGCTACCGCTCCCAAATTGAGGACTCTTTCTCTGATTTTTTCCGGCGCCCGATGCGTCTGGCTATCACTGTTGAGCCAGACTTAGAGTTAGCGCTAGGCGAACCCGAGAGTATGGAACCCGAACTCAACCACGAAACAACAGGGCCAATTCGTCTCGTTCCGCGCGCCGACGCTCCGTATCGCGCTGGTACGGAAGATACGCAAGCCCCCGCCGACGACACCGTACTCAATCCGAAATATACGTTCGACACTTTCGTAATCGGCCCCTCTAACCGTTTCGCGCACGCTGCTGCTACCGCCGTCGCCGAAAGCCCAGGGCGCAGCTACAACCCGCTGCTCATCTACGGTGGCTCCGGACTAGGCAAAACTCACCTGCTGCACGCTATTGGGCACTACTTGTTGCAGTATTATCAGGGCATTCGGGTGAAAAGTGTATCCACAGAGCAGATGACCAACGAGTTCATCAACGCCATCCAAAACAACCGCACCGCCGCTTTTCGCCGCGCCTACCGCGACGTTGATGTGCTACTCATCGACGATATTCAATTCCTAGAATCGAAGATGCAGACACAGGAGGAGTTTTTTCACACATTCAATACGTTGCACAGCGCACAACGTCAGATTGTGATGACCTCCGACCGACCGCCGAAAGCGTTAGAGCTACTGGAGTCGCGCCTTAGAAGCCGCTTCCAATCCGGCCTTATCACCGACATTCAACTGCCTGATATTGAGACGCGCATCGCTATTTTGCGTAAAAAACAAGCTACGGAACACTTATCGATGCCGGATGAGGTGTTGGAGTTCATCGCTAAACGGATTCATACCAACATCCGCGAGCTTGAGGGAGCCCTCATCCACGTCAGCGCTTTCGCATCACTAAACCGCCAACAACCATCTTTGGCGATAGCCGAGACGGTGTTGAAAGATTTGGTTCCAGACCACGACTCCGACGTGACTATCAACGCTATCTTGACCGCCACCGCAAACTACTTCGGGGTCAGTGTGGACGACCTCATCGGCCCATCACGCACCCAAACCCTCGTTTTAGCACGCCAAATCGCCATGTATCTCGCCCGCGAGATGACCAACCTCTCCTTGCCGCGTATCGGGCAAGAGTTCGGTGGCCGCGACCACACCACCGTCATGCACGCTTTCCGCAAGATAAAGAACCTAATGCGCGAACAGCGCGCGGTGTATAACCACGTCACCGAACTGACCACCCGTACCCGCCAGATTGAGCTTTAATTTGCGCGTGTATCTTTGTTTTTAAGGCACTGGTTTTGCGCTGTGGGTTTAGAGCGCTGGTTTTGCTGTGGGTTCCTTTCGCTACTTTTGGCGGTGGGGTGGTTCTGGGTTTAAGGTGTCGCGGGGGACGCTCCGGTGCGTGCGAATGATTCTCGCACGCACCTTTACTCTGTGACTCCCAAATCCCGGCGCTCCCCTACGGGGACCGCTGCGGGCATGGGAGCCAAGCCCCCGCTCGTACCTTAAACCCAGAACACCAGTAATCCTCGCGGTTTCCCCTTTAGCCCCCTTCTCGAAGGGGGTGGCAGGCGCAGCCTGACGGGGGTTTCACCTCACTGCTTCATCTGGGGTGCTGGTTATACTCACGCTTCCAATATCACTGTCATATCGCTGCCATATTTGGGAGCCAAAAAACACGCTTACTTATCCACATTGCTTGTGCATATCTCGGGTAATAACGGCTACTTTTGTGGATTACTGCGGCGCGGTTATTCTTTTGCACATCCTGTGCCCAGCGTAATCCACCGTAACGCTGCGTATTTACACACTGTTGGCGGCAAGTGACAAGCCAAAGCGGCAGTTATCCACAGTTTCCACAGCCCCTATTACCATTACTAAATAGATAACTAATATGTTGGGTTAAACTCTCCATTAAGGTTTCTGTGCATAACACAGAAAAACGACGCTGCTACATGAAACTGTCGGTGAAGCCCGATAGTATCTAAGGGACATGAGATGTCAACTACAAACACGACCAGTTGGGGTGTGAAGTGAGAATCAGAATTGACCGCGATAAACTCGCTGAAGCTGTCGCTTGGGCAGCGCGTAGCCTGCCTGCCCGGCCTACGGTGCCGATTTTGGCAGGTTTACTTGTGAAAGCAAGCAATGGTCAGGTCACACTGTCCAGTTTCGATTACGAAACCAGCGCGCAAGTCAGCGTCGAAGCGCAGGTGTTTGAGGACGGCGAGACGCTGGTGAGTGGCAAGCTGTTGGACGCAATTTCGCGTTCACTGCGGAACCTGCCTGTCAGTGTCGTTTCAGATGCGGTTAAAGCCGAGTTGGAGTGCGGCCCTTCGCGGTTTACGCTGCAAGCGCTGCCGGTGAGCGAATATCCGGCACTGCCGGAGATGCCCGCCTCCACCGGCACCATCGAAGCTAGCGTTTTTGATGCCGCAGTGAAGCAGGTCATCCCGGCCGCTGGCAAAGATGAACTGCTGCCCATCTACACCGGGGTGCGTATTGAAATCGACGGCGATACGCTATCTTTGCTTGCCACCGACCGATACCGCATGGCGTTGAAAGAAATCAAATGGCATCCCACCGCCACGTCGGAAGTTGCAGCCGCCATTGTTCCTGCGAAAGTGCTCGGCGAGACCGCACATGCGATGGGCGCTGGTGAGGAGATAGTCGTTAGTTTGTCGGCCAACTCACTAGGTGACGGACTTATCGGGTTTGCGGGCGACGGGCCGAATAGCAAACGCCAACTGACTACCCGTTTATTGGATGGTGAGTTCCCGAAGTTTAGGCACTTGATGGATGTGAAAGCCAACATCGTGGTGCGGGCAAAAACTGAGGAGATTATCGCTGCAGTGAAGCGGGTTTCTTTGGTGGCAGAACGCAACACGGCGCTGCGTATGACCATTTTGGAACAGCAGGTGATTTTGGAGGCCGCTACCGGCGACCAAGCGCAAGGCTCCGAAGCGATTGAAGCCGTAGTGGAGGGGGTCAGCGCGGAGACTGAGACGACCACAGCGGTAGGTTTCAACCCCGGTTATCTAGGCGACGCGCTGGGCGCACTCGATACGCCGTATGTCCACTTCACGTTCACTGCGCCCGGGCAACCCTGCCTGCTACAAGGTCTTAACGACATCGACGGCTCCCCCGAGAGTGACTACAAGCACGTCATTATGCTGATGCGGCTGCCGTCCTAGCTGGTGACAAACAGATGTACCGCGAAAACCGCAACACCGCACCGGCGTAACTGACGGAAAAGCAACGTGTACATTAGCCAACTCAGTGTCACCGCGTTTCGCAACTACGCCCAAGCTGACGTGACTTTACAACCGGGGGTTACGGTGTTTGTGGGCGCAAATGGGCAAGGGAAAACGAACCTTTTAGAGGCGTTGGAGTATTTATCCACCCTGAACTCACACCGCGTCGCCGTCACAGCGCCGCTGGTGCTAAACGGCGAAAATCAAGCATTAATACGAGCAAAAGTTGTCGCTGGGGTGGCTGACCCCCGCACATTGTTGTTGGAGTTGGAGTTAAACCCGGGGGCTGCCAACCGCGCCCGCCTGAACCGGGTGCCCACTCAACCGAAACAGTTGCCAGCAGCGCTGCGTACCGTGCTGTTCACCCCGGACGATTTAGCGATTGTGAAAGGTGCCCCCGGCGAGCGCCGCGATTTTATAGATACGTTGGTTTCCACGCGCTGGCCCCGCTTCATTGGGGTACGCTCCGATTTAGCTAAAGTGTTGAAACAACGTAATGCCTTGTTAAAGCAGGTAGCGCACGCTGGGGGTCGGTTAGATGAAACCTCGACCGTCACGTTAGAGGTGTGGGATGAGCGTCTGGTGGGGTTCGCCGCCGAGCTGATAGCCGCCCGCATCACCACGTTGCGTGACTTGGCACCACATCTGAGTGCCGCGTATGCGAGCATCGCCCCCACTGCGGAGCACGCCAGCGCAGAATACGTACCGACTGCTCCCCCAGCACCAGAAGCCGACCCTACCACCCCTGCGACTTGGGCTAACGCGCTCACTAAAGCGTTGGCGGCGAAACGTAGTGAGGAGTTACGCGCCGGAGTTACGCTGCTGGGGCCGCACCGCGACGACATCTTATTGCAGATAGGGGATTTTCAAGCCAAAGGGTACGCCAGCCACGGCGAATCTTGGTCTTTAGCGTTAGCGCTCAAACTGGCGGCGTATCAACTGTTGCGCGCAGATGGTATCGCTGCCGTGCTGCTGTTGGATGACGTATTCGCAGAGTTGGATGAACAACGCCGTGCCCGACTCGCCGCCAACATCGCGGATGCAGAGCAGGTGCTCATCACCGCCGCCGTCGATGATGACGTACCCAAAGTCTTGCAAGGCACCCGGCTACAGGTGGTGGCAGGGAGCGTCACCCCGACCACTGAATAATCAACAGCACCCCCAGTCGGGTAGCATTTTGATACTTGAAAACTGCGTTTGCCCCGCGAAAATAACCGAAATAATCGACAAGCGGGGCAGTGGGAGGTATCGAAAATGAGCGAAGCATACGACCCGGTCGGGTTGGATGCTGCGCTCGAGATAGCTAACGGGTTGGGTTCCATTCTGCCACCGCCCAAAGTCCGGAAACCGAAGCCGCCGCGGCCCCGCTCGACGCGTAAAGCTAGCGATTTAGCGCCGGTGGGCGAACTGCTTTCCGCGGTGGTATCCGAACAGGGCTGGACAAAACAGCTAGCCATTCAGCAGTTGTTCGCCAATTGGCCAGCTTTAGTTGGCGAAGCCAACGCCGCGCACTCGAAACCTGTTGGTTATCAAGATGGGGTGGTGAGCATCGCCGCCGAATCGACCACTTGGGCAACAGCGCTGCGCACCATCGCCGCGCAGGTGGTGGCGCGTCTGAATGAAGCGTTGGGTGAGGGCACCGTAACCCGAATTGAGGTACGCGGCCCCACCGCGCCCTCTTGGAAAGCCGGGCGGCGTAGCGTACCGGGTCGTGGCCCGCGCGATACGTATGGTTGATATGGCTAATGGTTTATTCAGTTGAAGCCCCCTTTTCAAAAAGGTGCCGCCGCAGGCAACCTTCACAGCCCCCTTTTCAAAAGGGGTGCCGACGCAGTCGGCGGGGGTTTTTAACAGCGGACGACTGGAACCCCCGTCAGGTTACGCCTGCCACCCCCTTTGAAAAGAGGGCTTCATGGGGGTACATCACAGCACCCTAAATCGCTCAGAACCCCGATTTTGGGCTGTATACGACCAATTAATGCCGTAGATACCCCAAAAAACTGTGGTTTAGCGGGTTTTATGGTAGGATAACGCCGGTCACAGACGTAATTCCCGCTTCCCCCTAGGTTTGCGAAAAACACCGCAGTGGGTGGGTAGGAGTTGCGCCCAGACGCCAACTGCGCCCACAATCAAGGAGCATGAGTGAGTAACCCCAGCGTTAAAGCAACACCAACCGCTGCTACCGATATTGATAATGAACTATTGGACGAGGATTCCCCGGGCGATAACATCACGTTGGATGAGGGGGATGCCGCCGACCTCACCGTAGATGGGGAGTACGGCGCTGCTCAGATTCAGGTGTTGGAGGGGTTGGAAGCGGTACGGATGCGCCCCGGCATGTACATCGGCTCCACCGGGGAGCGCGGCCTGCACCATCTGGTGTACGAGATTGTGGACAACTCGGTGGATGAGGCGCTGGCGGGGTACGCCACCCAAATCGACGTGGAGTTGCTGCCGAACGGCGGTTGTCGGGTCGCTGACAACGGGCGCGGCATCCCCGTGGCCGAGCATCCCGAACAACACATCTCCACGCTGACAGTGGTGCTGACCGTATTACACGCCGGCGGCAAGTTCGGCAACGGCGGCTACAAAGTCTCAGGCGGTTTGCACGGCGTAGGGTCGTCCGTAGTCAACGCGGCTTCCAGCAAACTTATCGCCGACGTATACCGCGACGGTTACCACTGGCAACAGACATTTTTGGATGGTGGCAAACCAGACGGCGATGTGAAACAGTTAGAGGCCACGGAGCGCAGCGGCACTGTAATCACGTTCTACGCCGACCCCACGCTGCTGGAAACCACCAACTTCAGTTACGAAACCCTATCCTCCAGATTCCGCGAGATGGCGTTCCTCAACAAAGGGTTGCGTATCACCATCACCGACTTGCGCCCCGGGCATGTGGATTCGGACGGCGAACCGATACGTGACGAGTTCCACTTCACCGAAGGTTTGACGGATTATGTACGCTTCCTAGGCGAGGGTAAAGACCCGATGACCCCCATTATTGATGTGGAGGCGCACAACGTAGAGCAGCAGATGAGTGTGGAGATTGCGTTGCAGTGGAACGTTACGTACACCAGCTCGCTGCACACGTTCGTCAACACCATCAACACCACCGAGGGTGGCACCCACGAGGAGGGTTTTCGTACTGCGCTCACCAACACCATCAACAAGTGGGCAGAGACTTGGGGTTTTGTGAAGAAGCGCGAGGATCGCGTATCAAATGAGGACATTCGGGAAGGTTTGACAGCGGTGCTGTCACTCAAAATCGTCAACCCGCAGTTTGAGAGCCAAACCAAAATCAAACTTGGCAACACTGCCGCGCGTTCGTTTGTGCAGAGAGTGGTAAACGACCGGCTGGGGGACTGGCTGGAGCGTCACCCCGGCGACGGCAAGGCGATTATCTCCAAAATTGTGATGGCCGCTCAGGCTAGGATGGCGGCGCGGAAAGCCCGCGATGCCGCCCGGAACCGCAAAGGGTTGTTGGGCTCAGGTGGGCTGCCGGGGAAGTTGGCAGACTGTTCCTCCAACAATCCGGAGGAGTGCGAGATTTTCATCGTGGAGGGTGATTCCGCTGGTGGTTCCGCGAAAGGTGGCCGCGACCCTAGGATTCAGGCGATTCTTCCGTTGCGCGGCAAGATTCTTAACATCGAGAAAGCCACCCCCGACCGGATTCTGGCCAACCGAGAGGTGGAAGCGATTATCAGCGCGTTAGGCACCGGCGCGGAGGTGCCGGGCGTACAAGACGCTGAGGAGTTCGACATCAACAAACTGCGCTATCACAAAATCATTCTGATGGCCGACGCTGACGTGGACGGTTCACACATTCGCACCCTGCTGTTGACGCTGCTGTTCCGCTTCATGCGGCCGCTGATTGACACCGGGCATGTGTATTTGGCGCAGCCACCGCTGTTTAGGTTGCGCTGGACTAACTCAGCGCACGAGTTGGCGTATAACGATGCGCAACGTGACCAACTGCGCGACACCGGGTTGGCTAGCGGAAAGAAGTTGCCGAATATAAACCCCATCCAGCGCTACAAAGGTTTGGGTGAGATGGATGCCGCTGACTTGTGGCAAACCACTATGGATCCAGCTGGCAGGCGGCTCTCGCAGGTGACGTTAGAGGACGCTGCTGCCGCCGACCATACGTTCAGCGTGCTGATGGGCGAGAACGTCGAAGCGCGGCGTAACTTCATTCAACGTAATGCCAAAGACGTGCGCTTCCTAGACATTTAAGAGTTGACCACGTATTACGCCATACCAGCGCAACATATGACAAGGCTTAAAACAGAAAAATTGATAGGTAAAAATAATGAGCGAACTGATAAACGAGCCGGATGCCAGCAGCGTCCCGGACGATAACGCGGCGGCATCGGAGCAAACGCTGGCGGCGCTCACTGGTGCCGGTGTGGAACAGGTGGAGTTGCAGCGCGAAGTGCAGGCGTCATTCCTGGATTACGCGATGAGCGTCATCGTTGACCGCGCGCTGCCGGATGTACGCGACGGCCTCAAACCCGTACATCGCCGCGTCATCTACGCCATGTTTGACGGCGGCTACCGCCCAGACCGGGGTTGGAACAAGTGCTCTAGGGTGGTCGGTGAAGTGATGGGTCTCTATCACCCCCACGGCGACTCTGCGATTTATGATACGTTGGTGCGGCTCGCGCAGCCGTGGGTGATGCGGGCTCCACTGGTGGCGGGGCAGGGTAACTTCGGTTCGCCCGGCAACGACCCGGCGGCGGCCATGCGATACACCGAGTGCAAGATGGCGCCGCTGGCTATGGAGATGGTGCGCGACATCGACCAAGACACCGTAGATTTTCAACCCAACTATGACAACCGGGAGACCGAACCAACTGTGCTTCCGGCGCGATTCCCGAATCTGCTAGTCAACGGCTCTACCGGCATCGCGGTGGGTATGGCCACCAACATCCCCACCCACAACCTGCGTGAGGTGAACGAGGCGGTGCAGTGGGCACTCGAACACCCCGAGGCCGACAGCGCGGAGCTGCTGGAAGCCGCTATGGAGCGTATTAAAGGGCCAGATTTCCCCAAAGGTGCGCTGATTGTGGGGCGCGCTGGCATCGACGAAGCGTATCGTACTGGGCGTGGCTCGGTGGTGATGCGCGCAGTGGTGAACATCGAAACCAACGAACGCACTGGGCACACTGACCTAGTGGTGACCGAGTTGCCGTATATGTGCAACCCCGATACGTTGGCGGAGAACATCGCCACGCTGGTCAACTCGGGTCGGGTCACTGGCATCGCTGACATTCGGGACGATTCGTCGGCGCGTACCGGGCAGCGGTTGGTGATTTCGTTGAAGCGTGACGCCCAACCGCGCGTGGTGTTGAACAACCTTTACAAGCACACCAAACTGCAAGATACGTTCGGCTGCAACATGATTGCGCTAGTGGATGGCGTGCCGCGTACCCTCCGACTCGACCAGTTCATCAGCTACTGGGTGGCGCATCAGGTGCAAGTGATTTTGCGCCGCACCCGGTATCAGTTGGCGGAAGCGGAGAAGCAGGCGCACATCTATCGCGGCTATGTGGCTGCCCTAGACCAGCTGGATGCGGTGATTGCGCTGATTCGGGCGTCAAAAACCCCTGATGTGGCGCGCGAGGGGTTGAAAAACCTGCTCGGTATAGACGATGTGCAAGCCAACGCCATTTTGGATATGCAACTGCGCCGCTTGGCCGCGTTGGAACGGCAGAAAATCATCGACCGTTTGGCCGAGATTGAGACGCTGGTCGCGGACTTGAAAGATATTTTGTCAAATGACGTGCGGCAACGCAGCATCATCAGCACCGAACTGCAAGGCATTGTGGATAAATACGGCGACGAGCGCCGTACCAAAATTGTGCCCGACGAAAGCGACTTCTCTGCGGAAGATTTCATCGCCAACGACGACATGGTGGTGACGATTACGATGGGTGGTTACGCGAAACGTACCACGCTGGATCAGTATCGTTCCCAGCGCCGGGGCGGCAAGGGTGTCAAAGGTGCGAAACTGCGTGCCGAGGATGAAATCGCGCACCTGTTTACAGTGCCGAACCACAACTGGGTGCTGTTTTTCACCAATCAGGGTCGGGTGTATCGCTTGAAAGCCTGGCATCTGCCCGAGGCGGGTCGGGATGCCAAAGGCGGCCACGTCGCCGGATTGTTGAGTTTTCAACCAGATGAGACTATCGCTCAGGTGCTTACCCTAAAAAGCTACGACGACGCGCAGTATCTGGTGCTGGCCACCAAGGCCGGTTTAGTGAAAAAGACCGAGCTGAAAGCGTATGACTCCGCTAGGCAGGCGGGTTTGCTGGCGGTGAATTTCCGGGAAGAAGGCGACGAACTGGTAGGTGCGGAGTTGGTGAACGCCACCGATGACGTGCTGCTGATTTCGCGGCTGGGGCAGTCGATACGTTTCAACGCCAACGACACGCAACTGCGGCCGATGGGGCGCGTCACCTCCGGGGTGAAAGGTATGGAGTTTCGCGGTGGCGATGCGCTGTTGGCGATGGCGGTGATACCCGCCGGGTTAGCGGAGGACGATACGTATGTATTCACCGTAACCGATGGGGGCTACGCGAAACGCTCTGCGGTTTCGGAGTATCGCACCCAAGGGCGCGGCGGGCTCGGCATCAAAGCGATGAAACTGAACGACGACCGGGGGCAGTTGGTTGGTGCCCTAGTGGTGGTGGACACCGACGAGGTGATGGCCATCCGGGAATCGGGGCAGATTACGCGCTCTGCGGTCGCGGAGGTGCCGGTGAAAGGCCGCGACACCATGGGGGTGAAGTTCGTGGACGTGACTGGCTCCGATGCTGTGAAAGCGATTGCCTTGAACCCCGAAAGTCAGGATACGGAGAATCAGGACGCGAACGCTGCGGCAGGTGAAGTTGAATCTGGGAGCGTGGAGGATACGGAAAACGGCAGCGAATAGCGTACGAGTAGCGTAATTGCTGCTTAAAGCAATACAGTTGACAGGTACTGGTCAAAGTTGAGAGGTTTAATACGTAACTTCTCTAAACGCGGGCAGTGTAACTTCTTAAATGGCAGATACTGACAGGGGTCAGGGAACCAGGAGAGTGACGTGGTTGGCATTCGTAGCCCTAAAGATAAAGCGGGCAAGCCGGGCAAAGTGAACGAGGAGGAAGTCAAAAAGGACACCTCCCCCGATTCTCCCGCTGTTGCTGCTGCGGCAGCAACGGGGGATACGCCGCCAGCGGTGACCACAGAACCCGTTCTGACTACGCCGCTAACGCCGTCCGCTGCAAAAGGTGCCGCTGAAATGTCCGGCAGCGAACTGCCCGCTTTCATGAAAATTGAAACCAACGCCACGCTCACGCCCCACAAACCTACGATGTCGGAGAAGTTGCGCGATGCCGCGAGCGCTCCGAAAGCTGCCGTCAAAGTGTTGGCACCGCCGCGTCCCCCCACCAAAGTGAAACGGGCTCGGTTGCGCGTCACCCGCCTAGACCCACTGTCGGTGCTGCGTACCTCATTCCTGTTCGCTATGGCCGCAGCCATCATTCTGTTTACCGTAGTGGCAGTGGTTTGGGCGGTGCTTTCAGTGTCTGGAGCGCTGACATCAATCCAGAAAATCTTGGACTCCGTAGTGGGTAGCGGCGGCGGTGCCATGCAGCTATCGCGCTACCTAGAAACTTGGCGCGTGCTAGGCTTCACCGCCCTGATCTCCATCATCAACGTGGTACTGCTCACCCTGCTAGGCACCGTGACCGCGTACCTCTACAACCTAGCCGCCTCCATCTACGGTGGCATAGAAATCACCTTGGCCGAAGACCCCCACTAACTCCAGTTATCCATCCACCCCCCCACCCCACAATTTGAGCCACAGCGACCCAGTGCGCTACAGTGAGTCGCTGTCACACCTAAATGTGTAACAACGGGCCTATAGCTCAGTCGGTTAGAGCGCTTCCCTGATAAGGAAGAGGTCACTGGTTCAAGTCCAGTTAGGCCCACAGTAAACCCCCAAGTCACCAGATTTTACCTTTCAACTACCTCATCTTTGGGGCTACCTAGGGGGTAACTAATCCAAATAAAACATGTCGTATTAGTGCTACGCGTAGCACTAATATTCGGTTCTATAGATTTAAGCTATCTTGACAGACCTTAAAGCCACACATCCAGACCAAATTTGGAGGTAATGCCATGCGAATTGATAAAAGGCGCGTGGGGATCTGGAAGTATGACACTGTGAACGATTTAACCTTGCG
>JAITED010000179.1 GCA_031282235.1 Propionibacteriaceae bacterium
GCAAGATGGAGTATCAGTCCCAGACGTATCCCTACTCTATTTACTCAAAGTAAGGTATGCCGTAGGTTCGCAACTCCACCCAGAAAGAAAATGGCCGAATTAAGGGTATCCGTCCTAGACGTATCCCCTGCCCCCATGAACTCAAAGTAAGGTATGACGTGAGTTCGTAACCTCAACTGAGAAGTTGAAACTTAAAACACTTTGACCGAAGATTAGCGCTAAAGACAACCAAAGATAAGGAGTAACGAGTGGGTATAGAAATGCTGCACATCGATAAGTCGTTCGGAGCCAACGACGTACTCGAAGATGTGAGCTTCACCGTTACTGCGGGCGAAATCGTTGCGTTGCTGGGAGAAAATGGCGCCGGCAAATCCACCCTGATGAACATTCTGGGCGGCGTATTGCAGCCTGACAAGGGGCAACTGCTCCTAGACGGCCAGCCGGTTCGCTTCCATACCCCCGCTGACTCCATGAAAGCTGGCATCGGATTCATCCACCAAGAGATGAATCTCATCAACGACCTGCCCATCTACGAAACCCTATTCGTAGGGCGCGAGTTGACCCGGCATGGGTTGGTTGACCATGCGGCGATGCGCGCCGCCACTAAAGAAATCTTCGCGCGTATGGAAGTCGCCCTCGACCCCGAAACCATGACCCGCGACCTAGACGCTTCGTATAAACAGATTGTAGAAATCGCCCGCGCGCTCCAGATGAACGCCCGCTTCATCATCATGGACGAGCCGACCACCTCACTCACCCAGACCGAGATTGAGCGCGTATTCGCCCTGATGCGCACGCTCGCCGCGCAGGGCGTGGGCATCATCTTCATCTCCCACAAGCTCCCCGAAGTCATGGACATCTGCGACCGCTACGTGGTGCTGCGCGACGGCCACTTCATCAAAGCGGGCCCGGTGGCCGAAACCACCATTGACGAACTCGCGGCGGCGATGGTGGGGCACAGTGTACGCACCGCGCGGCTACAGCGGGAGCGCGTGCTAGGAGAAGTCGTGCTACAAGCCGAACAACTCAACGCTGCCAGCTTCCACGACATCAACTTCGCAGTGCGCAAAGGCGAGATTCTGGGCATCACCGGCCTTTTGGGGGACGGTCGCTCCGAACTGTTTTTGTCGCTGCTGGGCGCGGGCGAAAACTACACCGGCACCGTGCGCGTGAACGGCCAGCCCATCAAATTACGTTCCCCACAGGCATCGGTCAGCGCCAAACTGGGGTACGTGCCGCGTAACCGTAAAGAAAACGCCATCATCGCCGACATGGACGTGCTAGACAACGGCACTATCGTGTCCTGGCCACTTACCTGCCGTGCCGGGGTGATAAACCAAAACGCGCTGGAGGCTGGTTTCGCCGCCCAGCGGGAGGCGCTGCGTATAAAAATGGGACACGCCCACGACCCCATCACCAGTCTCTCCGGCGGCAATCAGCAGAAGATTGTGCTAGCCAAATGGTTAGCCACCGAACCAGCGGTGTTGATACTCGACAACCCCACCCAAGGCGTAGACGTGGGTGCCAAAGAGGAGATATACGACATCATCTCCCAGTTGGCCGACGATGCGGTGGCGGTGATAGTGCTCTCCAGCGAAGCGCAGGAGATTATACGGCTCTGCGACCGCGCGCTGGTGATGTATCACGGCCTTATCGCCGGTGAGGTGAGCGGAGAACAGTTAAACGAACATACGATTATGGCGTTGGCGACCGGCGGCGGTCTCGCCACCGCCCCTAACGATTCAGCCTTTAGCGGCGGCGACAAGGAGTCCACAATATGACTAACCCCGTGATAACACCCGCAGGCGACCCAGCGGAACCACAAACCCCAGCCGTAGCGGATACGACAACGGCGGCATCCGGCAGCGCTTCGCGCACCCTATCTTTGCCGCAACCGTTGGCTTGGTTTGTGCGGCGCTGGAAAGGCAACCCGCTGTTCTCCACCGGGTTTGCGCTAGTGGTGATGGTGGTAGTGCAGAGCATCGTATTGGCGTATCAAGCCCCTGACCTCGCCACTTGGCTCACCAAACTGCCGCAAAACTGGATTAACATCCTGCGCAACAACGCCAGCATCGGCATCATCTCGCTAGGCATGACGCTGGTGATTATCACCGGCGGTATCGACTTGGCGGTCGGCTCCACGCTGGTGGCCGTGGGTGCCATCGTGATGTTGATGATTGACACCGGCAGCGCCGGGATACTCACTAGCATCGGCATCACCGGCCCAGTAGCGTATGCCATCGCTATCTTGGTGGGAGCAGCGGCGGGGTTCCTGCTCGGGGAACTCACCGGGTTGCTGGTCACTAAAGGCAAACTGCCGCCGTTCATCGCCACCTTGGGCACGATGGCTATTTTGCGTTCGGTGACGCAGTATCTGATGACCGGGCGCACCCCCCGGGTGCCGGTGGAGTTCACGCAGATTGCCAACCTGACTATCGGCGGGCAGTATCTGATGCAGATTATCTACTGGCTGGTGCTGGCGGTCATCGTCTGGTTCATCTCGAAAAAGACGGTGTTTGGTCGGCAGGTGATTGCGGTGGGTTCCAACCCCCGAGCGGCGTTGCTCTCCGGTGTCAACGTGCAGGCGGTGAAGCGGCGCGTGTATGTGCTACTGGGGGTGCTGGTGTCGTTCGCCGCCGTGCTACAGGTGGCGCGTATCGGCTCAATGGATTACGCCAACGCCGGTTCCGGATACGAGATGGACGCCATCTCGGCGGTAGTCGTCGGCGGTACGTCGATGGCCGGTGGCCGCGGCACTATCATCGGTACAGTATTCGGCGCGCTAATCATCGGCGTGATGAACAACCTGCTCAATATCATGGGAGTACCGCCGCTGCTACGCGAAGCGTTCAAGGGCGCTATCGTCATCGGCGCAGTGCTGCTCCAAAAGAACGAGGGCTAATCCGATGCAGGGTTTAATGAATGCTGACTTAAAGGACGTTGGTTTAACGCAGGTTAGTTCACGTTCTGAGTCTCCCTACCCCTGCTCTCTTACCCTTCCCACCCCAATCCCCTACCCCCTCATCCCTTACATCTCTGCCGTAGAGATAATTCCAGAGGATTGCCCCTACCCCCTCCCCCTCCCGTCTG
>JAITED010000218.1 GCA_031282235.1 Propionibacteriaceae bacterium
GCGGGGTCGGGCGGTATGGCGACGTGGACTAAGCGGTTGTCGCGGGCGCGCCCGGACAAGCGGTGTGTACCCGCATCCTTGCGCCCCTCCCCGGTGGCGAACAGCACTTCAACGTCGCGCCCCACCTGCTGCTTGTTCTCCTCCCAAGCGATTTCTTCAATGACCGCCACCAGCCGCTCGTAGCGCTGCTGCACCACGCGGTGCGGCACTTGGTCGGGCATGGTGGCCGCGGGGGTGCCGGGACGTTTCGAGTACTGGAACGTGAACGCCGCCGCGAAACGCGCCTGCTGCACCAAATCCAACGTATCCTCAAAATCCTGGTCAGTTTCGCCGGGGAAACCGACGATGATGTCCGTAGTGATAGCCGCATCGGGCATAGCAGCGCGGGCTGCCGCCAAAATGTTGAGGAACCGCTCCCGGCGATACGGGCGGTGCATCCGACGTAATACGTTATCAGAGCCGGATTGCAGCGGCATGTGCAGGCTGGGCATCACGTTTGGAGTTTCTGCCATCGCAGCGATTACGTCAGCCGTGAAATCCTTGGGGTGCGGCGACGTGAAGCGCACCCGCCGTAACCCCTCGACCTCACCACAGGCTCGCAGCAGTTTAGCGAACGCCTGCCGGTCGCCGCGTTCCACGCCGTAGGTGTTGACGTTCTGACCCAGCAACGTAATCTCTTGCACCCCACTGGCCACCAAAGCGCGTATCTCGGCCAGAATGGCTGCGGGTTCGCGGTCAATCTCGTGGCCGCGCAACTGCGGCACGATGCAGAACGTACAGGTGTTGTTGCAGCCAACGCTGATGGACACCCAAGCCGCATACGGCGACTCGCGCCTGGTGGGCAACTGCGACGGGAACGTCTCTAGCGCCTCTTTAATCTCCACTTGACTAGCATGTTCGACGCGGGCGCGCTCCAGCAGCACCGGGAGTGAACCCAGATTGTTGGTGCCGAACACCACATCCACCCAAGGGGCGCGCGCCACCACGGTCGCTTTATCTTTCTGCGCCATGCAGCCGCCGACCGCAATCTGCATCCCCGGATGCGCTGCCTTGATGGTGGCCATATGGCCAAGGTTGCCGTATAGCCGGTTGTCGGCGTTCTCGCGTACCGCGCAGGTGTTGAACACCACCACGTCGGCATCCGCAGGCACCCCCGGAGTAGGAGGAGTCATAGAGGGCACGAAACCCGCCGCCTCCAACACGCCCGCGATACGCTCCGAGTCGTGTACGTTCATCTGGCAGCCGTAAGTGACCACCTGATAGGTGCGAGCCGCAGTAGTGATGCTTTCAGTCATAGCCCCACTATGCTACCCGTGTTGCTTGCGTAAACCGTAGCTAGTGGTCACCCAGCGCTGTTTTGATGGCGTAACTGCCACCCGCTGACACCCGCAGGCACCAACCCAAAGGCGACCAGCAGAAAAACCCACCAACTGAATGTGGCGTGCGAGACTGTGCTGCCGCCGGTGGCCACATAGCCCGGGGTTCCCGTCGCAGGTGGCGTACCGCCCGGATTCGTTCCGCCCGGCGTACCGCCCGAACCATCACCCGGTTTACCACCAGGCTCACCACCAGACCCATCGCCCGGTTTATCGCCCGGTTTATCGCCCGGCTCACCACCCGGCGTATCACCCGGGTCCACAACACCAGGCGCACCACCCGGCTTATCTTCCGGAGGCACCACACTAGGTGGCGTATCGCCTCTGACCTCGACGTGATACGTAACCCGCAGCTTGTGGGTGCCGCCAAACGTATAATCCACCACTACGTCGTGAATCCCCAAGCTGGCCTTAGACCCGTTGAACACCGCGCCGTCAGCACCGCACGAAACCGCGCCAGCAACCGGCTCTTTGACCACTTCGCACGTAACCGCACCAGCGGAACCACCCCAAGGAAGCTCCAGCTTAACCGTCCCATCCGCACCCAATGGAGCAACGCCTTTAACAGCAAGCGACGCTTCCCAATGCGCCTGCAGCACCACTTCGCCAAACCCTAACTCAGCAAAATAACCATCAACTAAAGTCACTTTCTTGCCTTTAGCATCCCACCAACCAGCAAACGCCCAATCAAAACCATCACTCGGATCACCATCTACCGGCTCCCCCACCGGAGCCACCGGATTACCAAACAAATCCATCCGCTTATAACCCGCTATGCTCAAATCTTTCTGATAATTCTGCAACTCCGGCAGATACCAGTGCATAACCTTTTCACCAACCGCTAAACCCGGCAATCGCTCGCCACTCGGGTCAAACACCACCCGCCCAGCACGCAATATCTGCTGCTTGTCTGACAGAGCATCCCGGATAATATCCTCATCGCCTAACCAGAACGACGGCATGTTCCTAGTTCCTACCCAGCTGTTAGATATGGATACGAAGTAGCTGTCCAAGTTGGTATCTTTCGGCATTACTGCGGTGGGAAACACGACATAGCGCAGTAATCCCTCGCCGAGGAAATCAAGCTGCGAGAATGCGCCGCCCTCAATATGCAGCGCCTCCAAATGAGCCGGAAGCAATACCATCTTCAAAGCCCCAAGACCATCGAAAGTGTATTGAGAAAAAGCATAACTGTCGATACGCAGCGTCTTTAAACTATCTGGAAATACAATCGCCGCCAGCGATGTATCACCAGCAGAGGCATTCTGTTGGAACCCCCCCTCTGCAATGCGCAATGCCTTTAAGTCATCGGGAAACTTAACGGATTGCAATACTGTATTACCACTCCAAGTTTCTTGGCTGAATGCATACTTGCCGATGTTCAACGCCTCTAAGTTTTCCGGAAACGTAATTGATGTCAGCGTCATAGGGAAACTCGGGACGCTATGGTCATGCACATTGGTTTGCGCAAACGCAAAATTGCCGATATTCAACGTCTCTAAACGTTTGGGAAACTTAACCGAGCGCAACGACGTAGCGTTGGAGAGCAGATGGCTACCGATCTCCAGCAGTTTTATACGATTCCCACTCTGCTTAACCTCGAACGAGACCACCCCGGACTTACACGTCAAGTTGTAGCTGCTATCGTCCCAGTTAACCGCATCGTTGGGTGCGAGAAACACTTTCGTGACCGTACTGGGCAAAGCATCTAAATCAATCACTAAGTTCACCCCGCCAACTGTGGCGGTACGAGAGACACCCGGGCCTAAAGCCCCATTTGTGCCACATAGGCTCGCATCGCTATACGTATACGCAGTCTCATCCGCAGCGGACACCAGCGGCACACCCGTAAAGCCCGCCGCCAACACCAACACCCCCACCAAACCGCGCTGCAAAACCCCGGGCTTAAAACCGTTCGCAGTTGCAACATCAAATCGGGTCATAACAAACACCTCTTTAAGGCTTCCATTTTAAGGCTTCCATATTTATAGATTTGACTAGTACAAATGTACTACCGTCAATAAAACAATATGCCTCGGGTGGTTCATTCTTTAGAAATACGACGCACCACTTGTTGCCTTCAGTTATGGCCCCGCTATGCTACCCCTGTTGCTTGCGTAAACCGTAGCCAGTGGGCACACAGCGCCGTGCGGCGCAGGCTATATCAGCGGGCGGTTTCAGTGGCCACGGATTCGCGTACCACACTCACTTTAATGGAGCCAGGGTACGTCAGTTCGTCCTCCACCTCGCGGGCGATGGCGCGCGCCAACTCCCAAGAAGCCGCGTCGTCCACCTCTTCGGGCAACACCATCACCCGAATCTCACGCCCGGCCTGCATAGCGAACGCTTTATCGACACCGCGGTGGGCACCAGCGATGGCCTCCAGCCGCTCCAGCCGCTGTACGTAGGCTTCGATGGATTCTCGCCGCGCTCCGGGGCGCGAGCCCGACACCGCATCCGCTACCTGCGCCAAAACCGCCTCCGGGTACTCCACCGGCACCTCGTTGTGGTGGGCTGCGACGGCGTTCACGATAGCCGGAGCCTCACCGTATTTGCGCAGCAACGCTGCTCCCTCTAGCGCGTGTGAACCATCACCGCTAGTCACCACGGCTTTACCGATGTCATGGAAGAACGCTGCCCGCTTGCAAGCGGCAACATCCAGCCCGAACTCGGCGGCGATAGCCCCTGCGATTTTGCCGCACTCCACCATGTGCGCAAGCACGTTTTGACCGAAACTGGTACGGAACTTTAACCCTCCGATGATGGGGTACAGCGCCCGATTCACGCCCCCAATGCCCATCTCAGCCAGCGCATCCTCGGCGGCGCGTTGACACAACTCTCCCACTCGTTCTACGGCGCGGTTGTACGCTTCCTCGATGCGTACCGGGTTGATACGCCCATCGGCGATTAGCTCCTCCAGCGCCACCCTAGCCACCTCGCGGCGTACCGGGTCGAAACAGGAGAGCAACACCAAGCCGGGGGTATCATCCACCACGACGCTCACGCCGGTCACTTGCTCGAAAGTCCGAATGTTGCGGCCTTCGCGGCCAATCACCCGGCCCTTCATCTCATCGCCGGGGATAGCGACGGTAGAGACCACCGCCTCGGACACCACCTCTACCGCCATCCGTTGAATGGTAGTCACCAGCACATCACGGGCGATGACCTGCGCTTGCTTGACGGCATTTTCTTCGATTTCGCGGGCTTTGGAGATAGCTGCGGCGTGGGCTAGGTTCTCCACCTGCTCCATCAACTCCGCGCGCGCCTCGTCTGCGGTGAGGCTGGAGAGCCGCTCCAACTCCACGACTACCGCGTTTTCACGGCGTT
The DNA here is from genome assembly GCA_031282235.1 of Propionibacteriaceae bacterium. GTDB lineage: Bacteria > Actinomycetota > Actinomycetes > Propionibacteriales > Propionibacteriaceae > WRGV01. The sequence continues at coordinate 4,704 of JAITED010000218.1, forward strand.
CCACTTCCGCAATACGTCTGGCCAAACTGACCCGGTCTTTATCGTAAGCATCGCGGGCGGCGCGCAGCGTCACATCGTCCTTGAACAACTGCTCCTGCTTGGTCTGGAGTTGCTGATCCCATTCGCTTAACTGCTGTTCGCGCTCCGATAACACCCGCCGACTCTCGGAAGCCTCGCCGCGCTGCACTTCCAGAATCTGTTCCACCTGCTGTCTGGCGAGTTCCATCTCGTCTGCGACAGCCCCAGATACGGGGGTTTCCAGTTCATCCAGCCGCGCGCTGACGCGGGCTCGTTCCCGCATGGAACGCAGTTCCAAAGCTCCGATGAGCACCGTCAACACCACAATGATTGTGACAACCGCCATTGTGTCGTTCATCGGGACTCCTCAAATTGTTCATACCACCCTACAGCGATTAAGAGCCAACCGCAGGCCATTAGCCAAAACCCATACCTTTTACACAACTTTTACCTCCCATTTGATACGCCCCCCCTTATCCGTCATGCTGCGCGCCCCCCTCTACGTCATGCTGCGCGGAGGACGCAAGGCCGCAGTCGCAGCATCCAGAAACATGCACCGAGAAACACTCAACCACCATCCTCCAGTACCGACACCGCAAACAAACCCACACCACTAAAACCATCAAAGAAACCCCCGGTGCCGGAACCAAGCCCGCGTTGCTTAACTCATCTCGGCATAACAACGCGGCGGCGAACCGCAGGCAATAAAGCAACACCAGCAAACAGCAATAGGACAGCCCAA
>JAITED010000008.1 GCA_031282235.1 Propionibacteriaceae bacterium
GCAAGTGTTCACCAACCTAGGCTTCACCCCTCAAACCCAAACCACCATCGCCCGCAAACAAGATTTGTTTATCGCCGCAGGCAGCTGCGCATTAGGCATAGGAGCCATCGCCGCCATCACCCTAACCCTCACCGGAAGCCTAGCCTCTTGGCTAGCAGGCACAAGTGCCCTACTCCTAACCATCGCCACCCGCCTAATAGCCGACACCCGCACTGTGGGGGTTCAATCCCACATCTTTAGCTCTGGCACCGTAAATCATCCCTCACCGAGTTGAGCTATCCACAGTGCCAGTACTAAAAGATGGTGGTTGAGGCCTACACGGTGCAAGTTCCTGGATGCTGCGACTAACGCGCAGCATGACGGAGAAAGGTGAACGCAAACCCCACCTTGTCATGCTGCACAAACTAAGCGCAGCGCATCCCCCACCCCGTCATGCTGCGCGGAGTGAGCGCAGCGAACGCAGTCGCAGTATCCAGAAACCCACACCGTGGGGTTCAATCCCACATCTTTAGCTCTGGCACCGTAGTTATCCCTGCGGCGCTATTTCGTTGGGGAGTGTGGTTGAATCTATTCCCCTTTTTTGATGTGGGTGGCGAACCAGCGTACTAGGCGGCGGTTGGGAGCGGGGTTTAGGAAGTCGGGGCCACCGCCGGCGTGTCCGGCACCGGGGAGGGTTTCATAGTAGAGGGCGTCGGCGGGGAGACCGGAGCGCTGTTGGAACATCTCGTAGCAGGCGAAAGTTAGCTCCCAAGGCACTATTGGGTCTTGGTCTCCTTGCAGGAAATACGTAGCGGGGATGGGTTTCCCGCAGGCCACGGCGATGTCTAACCATTTTTCGGGGCTGGCGGCGGCGGCAATCTCGGGGTGTTTATCGGGGGTGCTGCCGAGGTAGCGCTGCAGCATCAGGCGTACCCCAACTTTCACCGGAATGGAGCCGTGCTCCATCGCCCAGCGGTAGGCGGCGCCCAAATCTGTAGCCGGGCACAGCGCAGCTACGGCGCGTATGGTCGGTTTGCGGGTGCTCTGCGAGGGTGCGCCGCCCGGACCTGCCCCCAACCCGGTGAGCAGCGCCAGCGAACCACCCGCCGAAGTGCCCATCAGGAAGAAGTTATCCACATCTAAGTCGTACTGCCAAGCGTGGTCAGCGAGGAACTGTAGCGCCGCCGACACGTCTTTCACCGGCTGCGGAAACTTCGCTTTCGGAGCCAGCCGATAGTTGATGCTAGCGACCGCAAACCCCGCTTCCAGCGCGAAAAATCCGGGGTAAAGATGCCAATCGGCCTTGTCCATGTGCGTAAACCCGCCGCCGTGTATCACCACCAGCAGCGGATACGGCCGCCCCAACACCGCCTCATTCGGCAGATACAAATCGAGCCGCTGCAGCGGGTCATCACCGTAGGCCACATCGGCGTAACGCCGCCGTATCCAATCCACTCGGGGCACCGGCAACGAGCCGCTGGTGTCCATCCACCCTTTCACCCACTCGGTGTCGTGGATAGTCGGCCCCTGTTGTTTACTGCCAAAAGCTCTTTCAATCGCCGCACTGAGACCCATACCGCCAGCCTAGTCGCCCGAGGGCGCACCCCGTGCCCCCTAGCCGTCAGCCGGACGCTGCGCGCCTACGCTCCCATCATGCTGCGTGGCATGACGGAGGGCGCTAAATCACCACTTGGTGGGGTCGAAGCGGGGGAAAGCGGAGGCACCGGCGTATTCGGCGGCGTCGTCTAGGTCTTCCTCGATACGTACCAACTGGTTGTATTTGGCGACGCGTTCACTGCGGGCGGGCGCACCGGACTTAATCTGGCCACAGCCTAGGGCTACGGCTAGGTCAGCGATTGTGGTGTCCTCGGTCTCGCCAGAGCGGTGGCTCATCATGGTACGGAACCCGCTGCGGTGAGCTAGGTCTACTGCGTCGATGGTTTCAGAGAGGGAACCGATTTGGTTCACTTTCACCAGCAGCGCGTTGGCAGCGGCAGTTTCGATGCCCCTAGTCAAACGCTCAACGTTGGTGACGAACAGGTCGTCGCCCACCACCTGCACCTTGGCACCTAGCCGCTTGGTGAACTCGGTGAAGCCGTCCCAATCTTCCTCATCCAGCGGATCCTCGATGGAAACCAGCGGGTACTTCTCCACCAACTGCTCGTAGTAGTCAATCATTTCAGCGGTGCTACGTAGCCCGCCCTCAAAGGCGTATTTGCCGTCTTTAGCGAAAGAGGACGCAGCTACGTCCAACGCGATAGCTACATCGCGCCCGGGACGATAGCCCGCTTTTCCGATGGCCTCAATGATGAGGTCGATGGCGGCAGCGTTGGAGTCAAGGTTGGGAGCGAAACCGCCCTCATCACCCAAACCGGTAGCCAACCCTTTAGCTTTCAGTACGCCTTTCAGCGCCTGATACACCTCAGAACCCATCCGCAGCGCCTCCGCGAAACTCTCTGCACCGATGGGAGCAATCATAAACTCTTGAATATCGACGTTGGAGTCAGCGTGTGCGCCACCGTTGAGAATGTTCATCATCGGCACCGGCAACAGATGCACATTCGGCCCGCCCAGATAGCGATACAGCGGCAGCCCCGCGGAGTCAGCGGCGGCACGCGCCACCGCCAGTGATACGCCTAGGATGGCGTTCGCGCCCAGCTTGCCCTTGTTCTCGGTGCCATCCAACTCAATCATGGTGGCGTCCAAGATGCGCTGCTCGGCGGCATCCAACCCCAACACCTCGGGGGCGATAATCTCAACCACGTTCTCGACAGCGGTCAAAACGCCCTTGCCGCCGTAACGCGCCTTATCATTATCGCGTAGTTCCACCGCCTCGAACGCCCCAGTGGAAGCCCCAGAGGGCACCCCGGCGCGCGCCGTAGAGCCGTCGTCCAAAATCACCTCGACCTCAACCGTCGGGTTGCCACGCGAATCCAAAATCTCGCGGGCTTCAATGTACTCAATGCTGGCCATAATTTAACCTTTCCGAAAGAGGTCTTTTACCTCAAGACCCAAAAGTCCTCAACCGACGAGTCTACCCTCTGCGGCCCGTATTTGCTGCTCTAACCCCCGTAATGCGCCCCGCAACGCTTGGTCAGCATCAACACCAGCTGCCTGCGCCTGCGCGACCACCGCCAAAATGGTCTGCCCCACCTTTGCGGCGGTGATGGAAGCATCCGAATCCGGAGTTTCAGGGGCGGCAGCCGTATCAGATACGAGGGGCAGTTCCAGATGTACGTCGCGCACTCTAGTTATCACCTTTGCGGCTCTGGCTAGGGAGTTCATGGCATCTGGGATGCCATCTAGGCAGGACGAGCGCTGCTTCTCTGCACGTTTAGCTTCCTCCCACGACGCCATCATGTCAGCGGGGGCAGCTTCAGAACCAAATACGTAGGGGTGCCGGGCGAGAAGTTTCTTCGCCACCGCAGCGGTTACGTCCTCAATATCGAAGCGCCCCTGTTGTCGGGCGATTTCTGCATGGAAACACACCTGCAGCAGCAGGTCGCCCAACTCCTCGCACTGGTCGGCATCATCACCGGATTCGATGGCCTCGATGGCTTCCGCGGCCTCCTCCACTAGGTGTTTCACCAAAGTGAGCTGTGTTTGTTCCGCGTCCCAAGGGCAGTCGCGGCGCAATCTGGCCACCACCGCCACTAACCGTCTAAACCCGGCTCCCAAAGTGGCATCGTCACCGAGTGCGCCCGCCGCGATTTGCGCGGCTTCGTCATCGTATGTCGTAGTGCGTGGGGACATAGGTGGTGTGCTCCATTCAACTTCCGTTTGCGGTTTCAGAAAGTGAGCCGTTGCCAATCACGGTTGCGGCGGTGGGATCCCAATATCCGTAGCGCGGATTCAGCACCACCTCCACCTGCTGTTGCGCCGCGATAAAATCTTCCATGCTCAACTGGTCTATCAGCAGCGCGTAATCAGCAACTCCATAGCCCACCTGCTGACAGGTGGGGTTGCGCAGCAGCGTATTGCCCAAAGTGCTCTGCCGTAAAAACTCCTCGCGCTCCGCGTTGGAATACTTAATCCCCTTGTCAGTCAGGATATGCGCCGCAATACGCCCCTCTAATACGAAGCTGAGCACCTGTGAACTGACCTCACGCGGTTCCTGCTTAAACGCCTGCGCGCAAGCCACCACTAAATCCTCCACCTCGCTGTTGCTGACCGCCTCGCCCCCCACGATAAACGCCACATTAGGTGTAGCGGTAGTACACCCCGATGCCAGCAACAACCCACTCACCAGCACCATCGCTCCCACAACTTTCCGCATCCATCTACCCTACGTCATCTTTTATCGGATTCTAATTAGCGGAGGAAGTGGGGGCGGGGGGGAGGTTTACGGTGAAAAGGGCTCCGGTGGGGGTGCCGTTTTCGGCGGTTACGGTGCCGCCGTGGGCGGTTACGGCTTGGTCTACGATGGATAGACCTAGGCCGGTGCCGGGGGTGTTGCGGGCCTTGTCGGAGCGGTAGAAACGCTCGAATACGTGGGGGAGGTCGTCCTCGGAGATGCCGGGGCCCTCGTCGGCTACGGTGAGCACGCCGTCTTGGAGGTTTACGTGCACAGTACCGGCGGCGGGCGACCACTTTACGGCGTTATCTAGCAGGTTTATCACGGCGCGCTCTAATGTGGGGGCTTCGCCCACTACGTAATACGGCTCTAGGCTCACGTCAAAACCCAAACCGTGGCCGCGACGGCGTACCCGCTCCACCGCTGCCGATACCACATCTGCCAAATCCAACGGCTCCCCGCTGGAGGTCACTTTGTCCTCCCGCGCCAACTGCACCAAGTCGGACACTAGCGTGGAAAACTCCACCAACTGCTCGGCCACGTCGTTCAGAATCTCGCCGCGCGCCCCCGCTGGCAACATCGCGGACTGTTCGTTCGCCACCAACAGTTCAATGTTGGTACGCATCGATGTGAGCGGCGTGCGCAGTTCATGCCCGGCATCCGCGATGAGTTGTTTCTGCCGCTCCCGGCTCACCGCCAGCGACGACATCATGGCATCGAAACTGCGCGACAACTCCCCCACTTCGGTATCGTCCATATTGCCGGTCGGCGTCAGTTCGTCAGTTTCGGTGACGTGCGCCACCGCAACGGCTAGGTCGTGCAGTGGTTCCACCACCTTGCGCCCCGAGTTGAGCCCCGCAACCACCGCGACTGCGACAAACACCACTCCGAGCCACCAAAACAGCATCCGCATAGTGACTAACGTGTTTTGGGTGGGCAGCAGCGAGCGCGCCAACACCAGCGCATAGCGCGCCCCCTCAATCTGTAGCGGCACCGCGACCATCCGATACGGCTGCCCGTCCACTCCGGTTACAGAACGCGTCGAATACCCCAGTTGAGTACGTGCGATAGCTATCTCCTCGTTGCCGGGCGTCATACGTACCCGGTCGTCCTGCACCCGCTGCGTAAACCCGTCGGCGCGCACCAACACCAGCAGCACATTCGCGGCGGCCAGCGCGGTGTTGTTCAAGCCCCCCATGCCCACCAAATCGTTGACCACCGAATCGGTGACTTGTGAGGCCACCTCCACCAGCTCGTCGTCGAGTTGGCGCTCCAGCGACATCCGAGTGGCGTAATACGCCGATACGGACAGCACCAACAGCGCTGTGGCTACGATGGCTGCGGACAGCCGAGAGAACCGTCCCAGTAATGTACGACCAAAGACGGCGGTGGAGAGGCGAACAGTGTTGGTCACTAGGCGGCTCGCTTAGATTCAGACCTGTTTTCGGGACGGGTTATGGGACGGGTTACGGGGCGGTCTCGCTCAGCATGTAGCCGACTCCGCGTAGCGTATGGATGAGTCGCGTGCTGTGCAGCGGTTCAGTTTTGCGCCGCAGGTAGCCGATGTACACCTCCAGCGAGTTCGCGGTGGACGGAAACTCCGGCCCCCACACTTCGGCCAGCAGCCAAGAGCGATCCAGCACCTGATTCGGGTGATCCATGAACGCCAGCAGCAGCGCGTATTCAGTGCGGGTGAGGGAGAGCCGCCGTTCGCCGCGCCGCACATCGCGGGTACGGGTATCGACGCGCAGGTCAGCGAACTCCAGCACCGGCGAGAGCGCTTTGGTGTCTTGCCGAATCCGCCGGGTGAGGGCGCGCAGCCGCGCCAGCAACTCCTCCAGCGAGAACGGCTTCACCATGTAGTCGTCAGCCCCGGCATCCAACCCATCCACCCGGTCATCCACGGCATCTTTCGCAGTGAGCACCAGAATCGGCACGTCGTTGCCCGCCGCTCTAAGCTCCCGGGTGGTCTGTAGCCCATCCAACCGCGGCATCATCACGTCCATGATGACGGCAGCGGGACGACTGGATGCCAGCACCGCCAAAGCCTCCAGCCCATCAGCGGCGGTCAGCACCTCGTATCCGCTGTAGCGCAAGGTGCGTGCGAGTGAATCTCGGACGGCTTGGTCGTCATCTACTACCAATATCTCCATGTACTGCTCCCTGATAATCGCGTTTCAATGGTGGTCGTATTCGGTTGTGGTTTACGTATCCCCGTAGCGCTTAAGCCCTCAGCGGCTTACGGGCGCTGCTTCGAAGCGCATCACGGTCTGTTTGCCGTGTCGGGTGAGCCAACACACCCGGCCTCCCCCCAACACTTTCGTCTGCCCGGTGATGGCATCGACGGCGAGACACACTTTCTCGTCCAACGCCATCGCTGACGTCAGCCGGTCAGCGTGTAGTGCGGCGATAGCGCGGGTGGTGGTGAAGCGGCTATCGGCGTATGGTTCAACGCCCAATCCGATAAGCCCTAGCCCGGGCAGTAATGTCACTTCCTCAAACCCGGCGGCGGTCGCTTCGGGGGCCACCTGATTGCCTTGGAATCGCCATCCTCCGGCGATGGCCTGTTTCGCTGCCACCGCCGCCCCAGCGCCGAACCCGAGATACTGCGTGCCGCGCCGTATGTGACGCGCCCACTGCGCAGTCCGTTCCTGCAAAGCAGCCAATACGGTAGGAACCGGCCCATCGCCGATGATTAGCCCGGCTGGCTCCTGCTCCACGGAGGGTACGGGTTCCGGTTCGGGTTCGCGCAGCAACCACACCGGCTCAATCTCCGCTTCTGGGAAGCGGCGCACGAGTGGCGCAAAATAATCATCTAGGTAGTCAGTGGCGTTTGCCCCGTCGGAGCATAGCGCCACTACGAACCGGTTGCCACGGGTACGAGCGGACGCTACGAAAGCGTCCCACATCGCGTCTAGTCCGCTGTGGGGCGCTCCCCCGACAAGGTAAATCGTCACAAGTGCAACTCTACCGGGGTTAGCGCCCGCTGTGGGAGTTCCGTTTTAGTTGTCGTCAGTTGTCGCCCAAGAACTTCGCAACAAGGAAGCTGGTCGCTGACACGATTATCGTAGCCAGCGCCAATCCGATTACGCCGTCAAGCGTCCATGAGAAGTCTAAATGCCAAGCTAAGCCGAATTGGTTACACACCCAGGCTGTGAGCAGCAGCATCGAAGCGTTGATGACGAACAGGAACAATCCGAATGTGAGCAGCACGATACACCCCGTGAGCACCTTGAACAGTGGGAGTACTACCGTATTGAGTACGCCAAACACCGCCCCTACCACCAGCATGGTTACCACCCCGCGCACCGACCAGGGGTTCGCTAACCACAGTTGCGGCAACAACGCGGTGGCCACCGCAATCGAGATAGCGTTAATTACTACGCGCTTCAACATACGTTGCAGTCTAGTGGAACATTATGGCCACCTGCCGCTACCGTACGAACACTGGGATACTCCATCAGCTCTGCTGCCACCCCTTTCATGAGGAGAGTTACAGTAGACTAGGGTTTTCTCACTAGGCGAGGGGGCAAAGACGCATGAACCTGCACGGTAGGCATTTTCTGAAAGAACTGGATTTTACGGCTGCGGAGTGGCGGTATCTGATTGATTTGGCGCGGGAACTGAAATGGGAACGCGCCGCGGGGGTCGCGCCACAGCGCCTAGCGGGGAAATCTATCGCACTGCTGTTTGAGAAAACCTCCACCCGTACCCGCTGCGCTTTTGAGGTGGGGGCGCACGAGGAGGGCGCGTATACCACCTATCTTGACCCGGCCAACTCGCAGTTGGGGCACAAGGAGTCCATCGCGGATACGGCGCGAGTGCTGGGGCGGATGTTCCACGGCATCGAGTATCGCGGCTTTGAGCAACAACGGGTGGAGGAGTTGGCCGCCTACGCTGGTGTGCCGGTGTGGAATGGGCTGACGAACGAGTGGCACCCCACCCAGATGCTCGCTGACCAACTCACTATGTTGGAGTACGGCGGCGGCAAAGACCTGCCCGACATCAAACTGGCTTACGTCGGCGATGCCCGTAGCAACATTGGCCACTCGGTGCTGGTCTCCGGGGCGCTGCTGGGCATGGAGGTACGTATCATCTCCCCCGTGGAGTTGCAACCATCCGAAGCGGTGCTGGATGCGGCAACCAGACTCACCGCCACGAGCACCGCCGAACTGCACATCACCGACGACTTGGAGGCGGTGGACGGGGTGGACTTCATCTACACCGACATTTGGGTGTCGATGGGGGAGCCGAAAGAGTTGTGGCGCGACCGTCTAGCGCTGCTGCGCCCGTATCAAGTGAACACCGCGCTGCTGCGCCGCAGTGGCAACCCCAACGTTAAAGTGCTGCACTGCCTCCCCGCGTACCACGACCTGAACACCGAAACTGCGCGGCAACTGCACGCCGCCACCGGCATGAGCGAGTTTGAAATCACTGACGAGGTGTTCAATGCGCACGCCGACACCATCTTCACTCAGGCCGAAAACCGGATGCACACCATCAAAGCCGTGATGGTCGCCACGCTGGGGGATGCTGCCTAAGCGGCGGTTCCTTACCGGGCGCGTATTAATATACGTATAAATATACGACGCGCTCTGGTTAGCAATCCAGCGCCTGCGGCCAACAGCAGCAGGCACAACCCGAGCGCCCCAGAGTTGGAACTAGCTGCGGAAGCACCGCCCGTATTAACAACTACGGTGTCGTCACCGCCGTCACTGTCATCACCACTGTCGTCGCCGTTGTCGCTACCGTTGTCACCATCGTTTCTGAAGTCATCATCGCTGTCACCATCATCAGCACCGTCACCGTCGGTATCGTCGCTTTCACCGCCGCCATCGGTCTTGTCATCGTCATCCGTATCGTCTTTGTCGTCACCACC
>JAITED010000013.1 GCA_031282235.1 Propionibacteriaceae bacterium
CCAGCGCAAAAACCACTTCGGCTCGCAAAAAGGCTGCCCCTAAGAAAGCGGCTGCCGCTAAGAAAACCTCCGCAACGCCCAGCGACACCGCCTAGAGCGCTAGCTAATCCGGCGCAAACAGTAGGCGTTAAATACGCCACCAATCAGCGCGCGGTGCGTTACTCAGCCGTGCGCTCTACTCGTTGTCCGTTGCGGGTACGGTTGCGGGGGCGCTTCTCGCGGGGGCGTTCCTCGTTAGGACGTTCCTCCAGCGGGCGTTCCTCCCGGGCGCGGTCTGTCCGGGGGCGTTCCTCCCGGTTGCGCCTTTCGCGGGGGCGTTCTTTAGTGAACGGACGTCCTCCCGCCTTGGGCGCTTTCGGCTCCGGTGGTTTTGCCGGGACGATGCGCCCAGTTATATTCTCTGGAATCCCCAGTTCGGCCAGCAGTTCCGGCGTGGTGGAGTACGATTCGACCGGTTCAGCGAACGGCAGTTCTAAAGCGCGGTTTATCACTTTCCATTTGGTGACATCGCGCCAATCCACGAACGTTACAGCCACTCCGATAGCACCCGCCCGCCCGGTACGCCCGATACGGTGTACATACGTCTCCGGGCTGTCGGGGCACTCGTAGTTGACAACATGGGTGACTCCGGCCACGTCGATGCCGCGTGCGGCCACATCGGTGCAAACCAGCACCAGCACTTGGTCTTTACGGAACTTCTTCAAGCTGGCTTCGCGCGCTCCCTGCCCCATGTCACCGTGGATAGTTGCAGCGGAGAAACCGCGTTCCACTAGGTCATCTGCCACCCGCTGCGCGGCGCGTTTGGTGTGGGTGAACACCATCATCTTGCCCATAGTTGGAGCCTGTAGCAGCTTGCCAAGAATCTCTGGTTTATCGAGGTCGTGGGTCTGGTAGACGTACTGTGTGGTGTCCGGCACCGTCATCTGGGCATCGTGACCCTCCGCGCGGACGTGTACGGGCTGGTGCATATGGGTTTTGGCCAGCGCCACGATAGCGGAGGGCATGGTGGCAGAGAACAGCAGCGTCTGCCGGTCTTTGCGCGTCTTAGAGATAAGCGTCTCCACATCGGGCAGGAAGCCCATGTTGAGCATCTCGTCTGCCTCATCAAGCACTAAACGCTCCACCTGAGAGAGGTCGAGGGAGCGGCGCTGCGCCAGATCAAGCAGCCGCCCGGGGGTGCCCACTACGATGTCCACGCCCTCCACCAGCGTGTCCAACTGGTCGTCGTATCCCACGCCACCGTAGATGGTGAGGATACGCGCCGGGCGATATTTGGCCGCGGTCTCAATGTCTTTGCCCACCTGAACCGCCAACTCGCGGGTGGGAGCCAGCACTAACGCTTGGGGTTTGCCGGGGGCGGCGAGTTCTTCGTAATCCGCATCCCCAGGCAGTAATACGTGTTGTAGCAGCGGAATGCCGAACGCCAGCGTCTTGCCGGTGCCGGTGCGCGCCTGCCCGATGAGGTCTGCCCCAGTGAGCGCAATCGGAATCGCTAACTCTTGAATGGGGAAAGGTTGCGTTATGCCCTTTTCGCTCAGCGCTTTGATGATCTCGGCAGCGGTGCCCAAATCTGCGAACGTATCCTGAGTAGTGAGCCATTCTGGCGACTGGGTAGCGTCGCCGGGGGTATCGGTTTGGGTATCGGTCAAAATTGTCCTCCTAAGAACGTTTAAGCAAGTGTGCCGAAGCCGACCGGGCGGGCGTGTTCCTGCCCCAGTTCGAGGTAGCCGATACGAGCCGCCGTCACGATGACGCGGCGCCCCTTTTCGTCGGTGAGCGTGAGCAAACCACCGTCCTGGGTGAGCGCATCACGTAACTGAGCAATGATGTCCTCAGCGTTCTCCCGAGCATCAATGACGATTTCCCGAGGTAACTGGGCTAAGCCGATTTTAACTTCCACAAACGCTAATCCTACCTCCCCCAAGTGATAACAGCACCCGGGGGCAAAGTGGTGTAGCCTAGTTAGCGCTGTTGCGGGGCGGTGTTGTGGCGCTATTAAAAGGCATTTCACGACGTAAGAAGGGTAGTGAGGCGTGAAACAGAACACTAAACGGGTTGCAAAAGCGAAGATTTTGGCGGCGATTGTGGTGGGGTTGCTGGCTCTCGCCAGCTCTGGTTGTAGCAGTGATAACGGCGATACGCCGCCCAATGCGGTAGCAGCAACGGTTCACGGCGTGCCGATATCGGAGGGGCAAGTCACCGAACGTATTCAGACGATGCGGCAACTCAACCAACTGGAAGATGCGGAGAAGTGGCGGCAGATGTTGGAAAGCTCCGGTGCCACCCCCGAGCGTTACCGCGAGCAGGTTATCCGCGATATAGCGCGTGAAATTGTGATACGACGCGCCGCTGAGGCAGAGGGTCTGCAACCGAACGCCGAGACGATCTCTGCCCAAATTGAACAGACGAAAACCGGGGTAGGCGAGGAGGGCAACGCTTGGGCAGAGCGGCTGCGGCAGTACGGGTTTTCTTCAGAGGACGAGTACCGCTCCAAGCTGGAGTTGCAAGACTTAGAAGCCCAGTTGCGCACTCTGAAAGCGCCCGCTACTACGCCGTCGGAGGACGAACTGCGGGCGTATGTGGTGGCGAACGCCGCACGCTACGCCGGGCGCAGGTCGTCGCGTATCGTATTTTTGCGCACTGAAACCAACGCCGATGTTGATTTAGTGGAGTACGCCTGGGAAGCGCGTGACAAGCTGCTAGCTGGTGTCGAGTTGGGGGTGGTGGCTGCCGAATACACCCGCGCCACCAACGAACCCACCATGAACGGCGATATGGGGTGGGATGCGATAAACTCCTCCGCTGCTGAGTATCAAGCCGCGCTGGCTGGGCTTTGGCCGGGCCAAATCTCCGAACCGGTGGTCACAGAATCGGGGGTGACTCTCATCAAATGCACCGAAGTTTACGAACTGTCCGATGCTGGTGAGGTGGTGTATGAGGACGTGCCAGAGAGCATTCGGCAACTGTTCTCAGACCAGTTAGCCATGCAGTTGCAGGAGACCAGCCACCGTGACTATCTGAATACGCTGCTGGAAGCCGCCGAAATCACTATCAACGCGATGCCCGCGGGGTTGCCGTATTCGGTGTAGCCAGTTACCAAGGGGTGCGCAACAGCGCGACGGTAATGTTATCGTGGCCACCGCGCTCGCGGGCCCACTGGATTAGTTTGGTAGCGATCTGGTGGGCATCGTCGCTGCTACTGGCGTGGCGTGGGGCGATGGTGCGTAACATCGCTCCAAAACGCTGCGGTGCGGAAGCGTAGTTCCACAACCCATCGGAGCAGACCGCGAGCCAGCCGGGGGCAGTGAGGTGATGTACCTGCACAGAGGGGATTACGCTGGGGGCACCAGGGCCTAACCATTTGGTGATGGCGTGCGCCGATGACGAGTTTTCGGCTATCTCGCGCCGAATGCCCAGCCGTACCTGCGTCTCCACCACCGAATCGTCGGTGGAGAGCAGCAGCGTTTCGACGCTGCTATCGTCTGGAACCCAGTAACAACGCGAATCGCCAGCGTTTCCGACCACCACCTGCGTGTCGAACGCTAGGGCGCAGATGAGGGTGCAAGCCCAAGAGTCGCCCGGTTCCGGCCCGGCACCTTTGACCACTTCCGTTTGGGCTTGCAGGAACGCTGCCACCATAGCTGCTGCCGCTGCCCCTGCATCGGCGCGCGGGGGTAGCCCGGCGGTGGCGGCAGCCAACTGGCGGCTGGCAGCAGTGGCAGCAACGGTGGCGGCTAGGTCGGAGTGTTTGGAACTGGAAACCCCATCGCTGAGCGCCACGATGCCAGCGCGCTCGCTCCCACCGCCGGGTGCAGCCGCTAACGCCAACTGCAGCGCGTCCTGATTGGTACGGTGTCGTAATCCCACATCCGATGCCCCAGCTAACCGGGCGCCCGCGTCGATTGTAAAAGAGTCGCGGTTGCCCGCCATCCGCACCCCGGAGGATACGGCGGCGCGTTTAGCAACCCTAGGCGTACTCACAGTGGAAACTTACTACCTCTCAACGGTTTTTTAAGTTACGACTACCACTAATACTAGCGGTGACAGAAAATGTCAGTGGTCTCTGGTTTGATTGCTGTATGGCAGTTTTGCGGCAGGCGTTACGGTTGGTGCGCGGTGAGGTCGAGGCCCTACCGGTGTTGCACGCTGCCGTGCGCGAAGTGGTGGCACGGATACTGCGTGCCACCGGGCCGGTGCTGGTCACGGGGGAGCCGGGGAGCGGCAAGACCACGGCGTTGGTGGCCACGGTCGCGGCGCTGGTGGAAAGCGGGGTGGCGCTCTCGCAAATGGTGTTGCTCACCAGTTCCCGACAGTTGGCTTGGCGGTTGCGCCGCGCCGTGTTGGCGCGGTTGGGCGGGGCGCAGTTGCAGCCACATATCACCACGGGGTACGGCTGGAGTCAACTGCTGTTAGCGGAGGCCGCTGGTGGGGGAGTGGCGCCTGCCAGTGGCGAAGCGTGGGGGGCGCCGGGCGCGCCGCTGACGGTGATGAGCGCCCCGGAGCAGCAGTGGCGTATCGCAGAACTGCTGCGCTCCTACCCCGCTTCCGAATGGCCAGAGCGTTTTCAGCAGGCCAGTCTGGCTCCAGGGTTCGCCGCTGAGGTGCGCGAAACGCTCACTGCAGCGCGCCGAGCTGGGTTGACACCGGGCGGGTTGGCAGCGTTTGCCGACATGGGGCGCGGTGCAGAGTGGGCGACATTGGGGCGATTCTTCGCAGAGTATCTGGATGTCACCGCCGCTGAAGGGGTGGTGGATTACACCGAAGCGCTCTATCTGGCGGCAGCGCTGTTACGCTCCCGAGAGGGGGCGGCGCGGTTAGCGCGGCAAGTGCGCTACGTATTGGTGGATGAAGCCGCCGAGTTGGACGCTGCCGCTATCGCCTTGTTGCAGGCGGCGCATCTGGCGGGGGCGCAGGTGGTGGCGTTTGCGGATCCGACCACGCAGGTGAACCGTTTCCGGGGGGCAAGTGAGCATTTTGAAGCCGATTTTGTGGCGGCTGTGGGGGATACGGTTGCACGGCCACTGCTGCGGCTGGAGTTGCCGCAGCGGTTGCGCGTGCCCACAACCGTAACGGTGCGCCAAGCCCCCAACGCTGAGGTACGGGAACTGCGGTTGGCCGGTTGGCTGCGTACCGCGCGCGCTGCTGGTTTGAGTTGGGATGATATGGCGGTCATCGTACCGGGGGGAGCCGTCGCCGTAGCGGCGTTGGCGCGCACACTGACCACTGCCGGGGTGCCAGTGCGCGCCGCCGCTCCCGGCGGGGCACTCGCGGACGAACCGATGGTGCGTTGGTTGGTGGAACAGTTTAGCGCCCTAGTGGAAACGGATGCGCCGGAACTGCGCGCCGATTCCAGTGTGCCGGCGCTGCTGTGGCAAGTGTGGAAAGGCTCAGGTTGGGAGGAACGATTGAACGCCGAAGTGCTGAACGGCGGGGTGGGGGCGACGCGAGCCAACGCAGATTTGGATGCGGCTATAGCACTGTTCGACCTAGCGGGGCGGGATATCGAGCTGAGTGGGGCTGAGGGTATCCAAACGTTTATTGAGTCGGTGCGGCGGCAGATAGTGGAAGCCGACACCCGCCGTGAGAGCGGGCAGCGGGAAGCCGTAGAGGTGCTTGACCCGATAGCTGCTGTGGGGCGGGAGTGGAAAGCAGTAGCGGTGCTGGGTGCGGTGGAGGGCGAGTGGCCGGTGCGCCGGGGGCGGTGGCGGTTGTTTGACCTTGACGCAGCGCGCGAGGGCGTTGTGGATGCGGCAGCCAGACGGGCGGCGGCGCTCGGAGAACAGCGGCGGGCGTTCGCTTTGGCGGTGTCCCGCGCCAGCACCTCGCTGTATGTGGACTGCACCCCGACGGAGGATAACGAACCCGGAGCGCCAAGTCGCTTTTTAGCAGAGTTCGGGTTACCTGCCCCGCAACCCGAGCCGTTGGATGATACTACCGCGCAAACGCTGCCAGAGTTGGTGGCTAAACTGCGCGCTGTCGCGCTAGATTCGTCCCAATCTGAACCACTGCGAGAGCACGCGGTAGCGTTGCTGCACCGGTTGGCGCACGAGGTCGGAGTGGGTGGCACTCCGCTGCTGCCGGAAGTTGACCCAACTAGGTGGTGGGGGGTCGGCGGGGTGTCACACGCCGCTGACCCGGTGGTGGTCGCTGGCGAGCCGATACGTATCCCCGCGGCATCGCTGGGTACGTTGCTCAAGTGCCCCCGACGCTGGTTTTTGGAACAGCGTGCTGGGGGAGCGGGAGCCTCCGGGTTGGCTGCTGGGGTTGGCACCGCACTGCATAAGCTGTTCGAGTGGGACGCGAACGCCGGGCCTTTGCACGACGAGCAGGTAGCGCAGTTTATACAGGAGCAGTGGGAGGCACTGCCGTATCGCTCCGAGGCGTTACGCAGCGCGGGGCGCAATCTGGCTACAGCGGCGTTCCAACGCTACGCCTACTGGCGGGAACATCGCAGCGGGCGGGCTCTCATCGGCAGTGAGCAGGCGTTCAGTATTCCGCTTACCCTGCCTGATGCGACGGTGCTGCTCACCGGAAAGGTTGACCGTATCGAACTGGACGACCAAGGGCGAGTGGTGGTGGTGGATTACAAGACTGGCAAAACCGCCCAAGTGGAGAAACACGCCGAACAGTTGGCCTGCTACGAGTTGGCGGTTGCGGTGGGCGCATTGGGCTCTAAAGTGCCAACAGCCGTAGCCAACGCCGAGTTGGTGTGGCCAAGCATCGAACCACGCCCCCGTATCGCTAGCGATGTGGGGTGTCTGGTCACCCCCGATAAGACGTACCTATTCGCTGTGGAGGCAGTGGAGTTGCCGCCGTTGGAGCGTGCCGCCCCACTGCTGGAACTCGTAGCACAAGCCATCGTGCCGCTGCGCACAGAACGCTTCGATGCCCGACCGGGCCAACACTGTAACGGTTGTGCGTTCCGGCGCGGCTGCCCCGCACTAGAGATGGGAATTGATAGTGATGAATAGCCAAGCCAATTTATCCGTACAGCAGTCAAACGCCGATTCCCCGCTGTCACCCCCCCCATATTCGAGTAAAACACTCCCACTCAGTCCGGAGGTGGTGCGGGAACATCTACTCGAAGTACTCTTTTCCGAAACAGTGTCAGCTCCCCCTACCCCGTCCCTTCCACATCCCATCCCTCCCATCTCATCCAATCCATCCACTCCACCTATCCTTTCTGCTCCATCCGTATCTCCTATCTCGCCTACAGCTCCCATCCCTCCCATTCAGCCCACATCTCCCATCTCCTCCATCCCATTCCCCTCACCCACTCCCACTGCTCCAGAGCAGGCGTTCAACCTCAGGCAAGCATCCACCCCAGCGCAAGGGGCGGGATTTTCACCGGAACAGTGGGCGGCGATTGCGGCACCCCTCACCCCGCAGGTGGTGATAGCGGGGGCGGGAACCGGCAAAACTACGGTGATGAAGTTCCGGGTGTGTTATCTGGTGTTGACCGGGCAGGTGAATCCTGGACAAGTGTTGGGGCTTACGTTCACCCGCAAGGCGGCGGCAGAACTGGATAACAAGGTGAGTGAAGTGTTGCGTGCGGCAGGGCACGGTGGTGACGATACCCCCACTGTGGCAACGTATGATGCGTTCGCCGCCGAACTGGTGCGCCGCTTCGGGATGCTAGTGGGGCTAGACCCAGCTACCCGATTGGTGGAGGGTGCTAGCCGTTTCCAACTCGCCGGGCAGATGTTGGAACGCTGGCAAGGGAAGCTGCCAACGCCAGATGATTGGGCAGAAACTACGCTGCTGCAGCGGGTGTTAGCGCTGGATGCCGCCATGATGTCACACCTAGTGTCACCGGAGGCGGTTTTGGCGCACTGCGAGCAGGTGGTGCAAGCGGTGGCTGCGGCTCCGGTGGGGCGCACCGGGGAACCGCTCAAGGATGCACAGCGTTTCGCCGCGACTGCCAAGAATCGCGCCGGGTTAGTGGAGTTGGTGCTGGCGTATCGCGCCTTGAAACGCGAGTTGGGGGTGGCCGAGTTTGCCGACCAGATGGCGGCGGCGGTGCAGTTAGCCGAAACGTTCCCCCACATCGGCCAGACCCTGCGCGATGAGTACCGCGTGGTGCTGCTGGACGAGTATCAAGACACCTCGGTGGCGCAAACCCGACTGCTGGCGGCGCTGTTCGGCGGTGCTATCGCGCCCGACGGCAGAGGGCATCCGGTGAGCGCGGTTGGTGACCCGCTGCAGGCGATATACGGGTGGCGGGGTGCATCGAGTGCCAACATCGGTGAGTTTGTAAACGTGTTCCCGGATGCGGCGGGTGGGGCAGCGGGCACCAGCTCGCTGACGTATAACCGGCGTAGTGGGCAGGGGATTCTGGATATCGCCAACGCCATCGCCAGCACCCAATCCGAGGGGGTGGAGTTACGCGAACCTGTGGGGCAAGCGCGTCCGGTGCAACTGGAGGTGGCGACGTATCCCGACCGGGAGAGTGAGGTTGCGGCACTGATAGAACAGACGTTGGCCGCCCATACGGCGCTCGGCGCGTGGTCAAAAATCGCGGTGCTCACTCGCAAAAACGCCGCGCTCGGTGAGATATACGCCGCATTCACCGCCGCTGGTATCCCCGCCGAGATTGTGGGATTAGGCGGCTTGTTATCCCGTTTAGACGTATCTGCCGTAGTGGCAACGGTTAAGCTGCTGGTTGACCCCAGCGATAACCCCGCCCTAATCGAACTGTTGAGCGGCCCCCGTTGGCGCTTAGGCGCCCGAGACCTAAACCTGCTCGGCACCTACGCCAAACTGCAAGCCAAAAACTCCGCCCTGCCCGTCCCCAGCCTGCTAACTGCCGTATACGACGCAACAATCGAC
>JAITED010000023.1 GCA_031282235.1 Propionibacteriaceae bacterium
TCGGGGTTACTTAACCCGTCATTCTGCGCGGAACGCAGTGGAGTCGCAGAATCCAGTAGGCCGGGTTGGGTATTCTCAACCACGTTCTCTTGCTCTGGCACCGTGGGCATATCGGGTAGAGCGCGGCGGGCGCTGGAATCGGCGGTGGCGTCGGGGTCGTTTTCGGGGGTCATAGCTTTAACTTTCGGGTTTTACTTGCTGGGTTTGCGGGGCGGATTTTACGGTAGCGCGGGTGTCGGCTACGAGGCGTATCACGATGACTAGCAGTAATGCTCCTGTGCCTGCTAGCCAGGAGGTTGGGGTTCCGGTGAGGGTTAGGGTGATGGCGGTGATAGCGCCTATGCCTAGGATGGTGCTGCCTGCGGCGATAAACAAATCTTGTTTGCGGGCGATGGTGGTTTGGGTTTGAGGGGTGAAGCCTAGGTTGGTGAACACTTGCGCATCACTGCTGGCGAGGTGGCGTTCGGCTTGGTGGGCTAGGAACAATAGCAACACTGCGGTGCCGACTCCGAGTGCTCCGATGGTTACGATGAGGGAGCCGGTGGTGGTGAAAGTGTATTGAGATAGGCGGGTGGCACCAGCGTTTTCGCGTCCTTCTTGAACTGCGGTTACGCTCAACGTTGCTAACACACCTACTAGGGCGGTGCCTAACATTAGTAGGCTTACCCAGTTGGCTCGGTTGCGTAATAGACGTAGTGCGATTCCGGTTAGGCTCACTAACGGGGTGGCTTTGCGGGGTGTGCCGGTGGTGGTGCGTTCAGGGCGTATCGCTGCCCAAACCTCTATCCCTAACAACACCAACACGTATGCTAAAGCGGCTATGAATAAGGGTTGTAGTTTTGGTTCGCCTAGCAGGAGACTTCCAACACTAGCCGCAGTAATGAGTAAAGACGCGGGCGCTAGTTCGCGTAGTAGTTGTCTTAGGATGCGGGTTTTACGCCAACCCACTTCACGCAACACCCGCACAGCACTGCGGGCTCCTTTTGCGTTGGTGACTGCGCTGACAGTGAATCCGGCGGCACCGGAGATTACTGCTACCACTGTGAGTACTAGCACGGTGCTGGTTAGCGCGGTTTCTACGGTTACTGCGGCTCCGGGTGTTGACCATTCTTGGCTTACCCAGCCTAGGTTGGCTTCGTCTCCAGTTTTATCAACGTAATAATCTGGCACGAATAAAGAAACACTTTGTGGGGATGACCCAGCTACGACTACAGCTTGTAAACCTAAGAGTTCTATCTGGGCGGCGATGTTAGCAATTTTTGCTTGCGATTCCGGGGTGTAACTAGCTATGTCTGCTACTCGTATGCGTATTGCGTCTATCGGGGTTTCGCCGCGTAGTGCCGCGCCGCCTTCTAGGTCGGTGAATGCTCCGGGGGGTGTGGTGATGAAGTCTAGGTTAGAAAGGTTCGGCAACACCGGCACCCGCTCACCAGAATCCGTTACCTGCCACGTATCCACCGCCGACGAATAACCCACCGGCACATACGACACATCAGCAACGCCAAAATCTGCAATATCTTCTAGCGAGAAATACCCTAGTGGTGCCGACAACGCGCTCGTAATATTCAGACTCGTGGCTGAACGGTAGGCGCGCACTTTACCAACGTCATCCTCCATACCGGTGCTCTCGACGTATGGCGAGCGGTAAACGAATCCGTTGGCTTCCACCACGTTCTGCGGCACCACCTCAAACGCCAAACCACCACCGGGAGCAGACGCGGCCTCGTAACTGGGGCGACCAATCAACTCTGCATCCATCGCTGTCGTGGGAACCCAATGTATGGTTCTTCTGGCATCAGACATTTCCGCTTCGCGCAAAAGTACCGTCAAATCTGGGGTGACGAACGGGCTAGCCACTGAACTAACATCCGCCTCAATGGTGGTGTATGGCACAAAATCTGTGGGGTTTAACAATTTGAGAGCTTGTTGTATATCCGTTAAGTCCATTGTGCTGAAATCTTTGTCGGCCAGCGCCACTTCCACCTGTAAAGAAAGTTCTCGGGTGGAGTCACGGCTCACAACCATCGGCACTACCGTTTTTTCATCGAGTCCCTGCTCGGCAGCATCAGCTGCCTGTTGGATTTCTTCGCTTTGGCTATAGAAAACTTCAGTTGGGATGTAATCCGCCCACTCAAAACTCGCAATCCTCTCATCTGGAATCCCATCATCTGGAACCCCTGCCGCTTCATACCACTCAAGCAACGGAGCTAAAAACGCTGCGCCCGTATCCCCCAACAACTGCATCTCCGCGATAGGGTCAACCGCAAGTATGCTGGAAGAAAACGCTGGGAGCGACGCTAATGGCAACGCGAAGAAGTCATCAATAATCTTCATTCCCAGGCTTGTGGTATTGATGGTGGACATTCCGCCAAACATGGACTGTTCCGAATCCGCCTCAGCAAGCACCTGTAACCAAGCGCGGTTTATGCCTTGCGCTATCGGTTGGGCGTCATCTCCGGCAGCATCACTAAACAACAGGGTGGCGGTGGTTTGCAGCACCCACTCCACACTTTGCGCTTCAGATTCGCCCAAAACATCAGCTTTCGTCACGACTAGTGAGGGGATGAGCGCATATCTACGTATCGACCCAACCATCCCAATTGGTGCGGCGACTTCTACGCCACTGATGGCGCGTATCTGTTCCAACTGTGCAAGCGAGATGCCGCCCGCACCTTGTGCTGCCACGAAGTTAGCGTCCACTAACCCGCCGGTGACGTCCGTATCTGAGTCTTGAGCTGGGATGGTGACCAAAATGTCATACGTACCGCGCCAGTTTTCGTTTAGCACCGT
>JAITED010000052.1 GCA_031282235.1 Propionibacteriaceae bacterium
ATCGCTTCGACGCGCTGTCGTATCTCTATCTCTCTCGAGTGATGGACTACTTTGACCCGTTCTCCGAAGCCACTGCCTTAGACCAACTGCGCACCAATCCGGTGAACTTTCTGGTCATCAGCTTCAACAGCGACTGGCGCTTCGCCACCAGCCACTCGCGGCGTATCGTGGCGCGTTTGGAGAACTCCGGCACCCCGGTGACGTTCCGCGCCATCAACGCCCCTTGGGGGCACGATTCGTTTCTGCTGGATTTGCCGGAGTACTCCGACACCATCCGGCAGTTCCTGCGTGCGAACGTATCATCCGATGCCAGCGCCCAGCCGAACCCTGCGACAGCTGAGACAGCGACAACAGCAACAACATCCCAAACCCCACCCACAAGCGACGATACCAAGCTGCGCGCCGACCTACGCCGTATCGCTGCGCTCGTCCCCGCCCACTCCAAAGTGCTTGACCTCGGTTGCGGCGAAGGCGAACTGCTGGAACATTTGATAAAAGACCGGCACTGCAGCGGCACCGGCGTGGAACGCGACTCGCTAGCGGTGCTCTCGGCGATTGCGCGCGGTGTCCCCGTGGTGGAGTTAGACATTGATACGCAACTGAACGAGTTCCCAGATGATGCGTTCGATGTGGTGGTGCTCTCGCGCACCCTCCAAGCCGTGCTATATCCGGTGGAGGTGCTCACCCAGATGAAGCGCATCGGCCGCCGCCTAATCGTCACCATGCCCAACTTCGGATACTGGCGGCACCGCTACACCCTGCTCAGCGGCCATATGCCCCGCTCTAAAGACCTGCCGTATGAGTGGTACGACACCCCAAACCTGCACCACTCCACGCTGCCCGACCTAGAATCGCTGTTTCGGAGCGTCGGTCTGAAAACGCTGCGCCGTATCCCGCTCTCCGACACCGGAGAACCGTTACGGTTCCCACGGCTGAGCGCAAATCTGATAGCTGGCAGCGCTATTTACGTATTAGTCAGCGAAAACCCGGCCCCCGCAACACGCTCATAGCTAAACTTTCGCTAAAAAGCGGTTTTTTGCCGAAAAGTGTGTAATAGTATGGCTGTGAACCGTACTAATTCGCGCTTAGACCGCATTGACCATCACATACTCGCCGTACTCTCGCGCGATGGACGGACGTCTTTCACCGATTTGGGACGCGAGTGTGGCTTATCCGTATCTGCCGCGCAGCAGCGGGTACGGCGCTTAGAGCAGCGGGGTGTCATCACGGGCTATGCGGCCCACATCAACGCCGCTGCCCTGAACCGCACCTTGACCGCGCTCATCTCGATTCGCGTGCTCCGGGCAGACCAAGATGAACTCATCAGGGGGTTCATCGAGGATTGCCCCGAAATCGTCACCTGCTACTCGGTGGCGGGCGAAGCCAACTACGTAGTCACGGCGTTGGTGGGCACCACTATCGAACTGGAAGCGCTCATCAACCAGTTCCGGCACACGGCTGAGGTGATTACCACCACCACGGTGGTGCTGAACACCGTCATCGCCGACCGCCCGCTGCTCAACTCGCCATTGGACTTCCTAGAAGATTCCGATTCTGCCGCGACTGACTAGTGGCGTTGCGGCACAAGTGATGCGCAACGAGACAATACGGTTAGGGCTTGGCATCGCCAGTGTACGTGCGCGGTGGCCGCTGTTGGGGGCGGTGTCGCTCGCCGCTGGATTGGCGGTGGGCTGCGGGTTCGCACCGCTCAGTTGCTGGCCGCTCAGCGTGTTGGGATTGGCAGTTTTCACCCTGTTGTGCGTGGGGTTGCCGCCGCGACGGGCTGCAGCCGCCGGTTATGCGTTCGGGCTAGGGCTTTTCGGGCTTAGCGTCTCGTGGATTTACGTATACGGCCTCTGGATGGCGGTCTTGCTGGTGGCGTTCATGGCGTTGTGGGGGATGTTATACGCCGTGGTGGTGGCGTTCAG
Source organism: Propionibacteriaceae bacterium (assembly GCA_031282235.1). GTDB lineage: Bacteria > Actinomycetota > Actinomycetes > Propionibacteriales > Propionibacteriaceae > WRGV01. The sequence continues at coordinate 1,929 of JAITED010000052.1, forward strand.
CGCCAAATTGGCCCCGTGGCCGCTGCTGGCAGCGCTGGGTTGGGTCGGAATCGAATACGCCATGTCGCTGATACCGTTCGGTGGCTTCCCTTGGACGCGGTTGGCCTACACCACCGCAGCCGCGCCTTTCGGCGGCTTCCTGCGGTTCGTAGGGGTTCCCGGCACCAGTTTGTTAGTGGCGCTAACCGCCACTTTATTGGCGTATACGCTTGTCAGCTGGGTGGGGGCACCGGATTCTCCCGCTGCTCCCGTTGCGGGGCAACTGGAGCGCAAAGCGGTCAGGAACGCGGCGCTGGCTATCACCGGAGCCGCCGCCATCATTCTCAGCGGCGGCCTGCTGCGGCTCGTACCCATCCCGGCAGCACTACCGGAATCCGCGGGCGGGCGGGACGTAAACGTCGGTGTCGTGCAGGGCAATGTGGACGGTTCCGCCGGGCCGCGTTCTATGGGATACGCCGGAAGTGTGCTCGCCAATCACTACTCCGAAACCGTCACTGCGCTGGCGTTGGCGCGCACTGGGCTCACCGCCGCACCAGATTTCGTGCTGTGGCCGGAGAACGCCTCCGATTTGGATCCCACCAACAACGAGACTGCGGCGGCCTTGATTGGGGAGAGTGCGTATCTGGCTGAGGTGCCGGTGCTAGTGGGGGCGGTGATGGCTGGGCCGGGGGAGAACGAACGGCAAACTTCAGCGCTGTGGTGGGAGCCGGGGGTGGGCATCACCGCGCGCTACGACAAGCGCAATGCGGTGCCTTTCGGCGAGTACACCCCATGGAAAGACCTAGTGTTCGCGGTTTTCCCGCAAGCTAAACAGGTGGGCAGGCAGACGGTGCCCGGAGTGGGCCCCGGAGTGCTCCCCGTGGAGGTGGCCGGAGCGCCGCTCAATGTGGGGGTCATCATCTGCTATGAACTGGGGTTCGACGCGACAGTGTATGACGTGGTACGAGCTGGCGCCGAAGTCATCACCGTACAGTCGAACAACGCAGGTTACGCCGGTTCTTGGCAACCGCTACAGCAGTTTGAGATTACGCGGGTACGGGCGATGGAGTTGGGGCGCGAGATTGTGGTGGCCACCACCAGTTCGTATTCGGGGCTCATCGGCGCAGACGGCAGTGTGCTTGACCAAACCCAACCCAATACGGCTGCTGCGCGGGTATATAGCGTGCCACTACGGGAGGGAGTCTCGCTGGGGGTGCGTATCGCACCTTTCATCGGCCCGCTGGCCGCCGTAATCACCGTATTGGGCTTGGCGTATTCGCTCTCGCGGCGCGGTTTGCGGACAGTATCAAAGTAGAATCTTCTCATGGCTTATTCCTACGCAACTCTGGGACGAATTTTGGTGGTCGTCCCCACCTACAACGAAGCGGAGAACATCACAGATATTGTGGCGCGCATCCGCAGTTCAGTCCCCGAAGCTGACGTGCTCGTTGTGGATGACGCTTCACCAGATGGCACTGGCGATATCGCCGCTACGCTAGGAATCGCTGACTCGCAGGTTTATCTGCTGCGACGCGACGCCAAAGCTGGGTTGGGCAAAGCCTACATCGCCGGTTTTGAGTGGGGTTTGGCCAGGCGCTACGACGTGCTGGTCGAAACCGATGCCGACGGCTCACACCAGCCAGAAGAACTGCCAATGTTGCTCGCTGCCCTAGTCAAAGCCGATATGGTCAAAGGTTCGCGCTGGATGCGTGGCGGTCGGGTGGTGAACTGGTCTCGCAGTCGGGAACTGCTCAGCCGCGCAGCGAACATCTGGGTGATGGCGGCGATGAACATCCCGATTCACGATGCCACCGGCGGCTATAACCTGTTCCGCGCCGACATCCTGCGCCGTATTGACCTCGCATCAATCGAATCCGTGGGCTACAGCTTCCAAGTGGATATGACGCGCCGGGTGTTGGAAGCGGGTGGCCGGGTCGCAGAGGTGCCGATAGAGTTTTGTGAGCGGCTCGCTGGTGTCTCCAAGATGAG
>JAITED010000086.1 GCA_031282235.1 Propionibacteriaceae bacterium
CGTATAAATGATTCATACGCTCCGAACTGGAGTGGTGTACGCCGCCAGCGCGGAGTCTTGAGCGTTGGCGAGCAAACTGGCGACGGTGCTAGTCTTACTACCACAACTGAACAAACAAGCGTCACTGGTCGCAAACTAAGCGATAAATTAGGAATCCGGTGTGAATCCGGGGCTGCGACCTAACTGTGATGGCTGACGAATAGGCGATGTGCCACCTGCGCGGTTGAGATACCGCGTGGGGAAGGCGACCTAGGAGGATGAAGCCAGAGCCAGGAGACTAGCCAGTGGCGCGTGAGAATCGAACTCCTTAAGGCTTCGTTAGGGTTGCTCACGCAGTACGCCGCACCAATGTATGGTGCATTTAGGCTCACCCGATGGATTCTTTTAAGGATAAGTCGGGGAGATTGCATCATGGCTAGCGGTGTTACGGGCACTTCGAGGGTGTCGCGGTACTGGCAACTTGACGACCCACTTTCCGCGCATGACGAGGCGTTACTCGCCCCCATCAAGGCGTTTTACGCCGAACGCGGCTTCACTCCAGTACAGTCGCAGATTCCCAGCTCCGGCGTTATCAAGCAGCGTTTCCGTACTTGGGGTAACGCGGTGCGCGCCGCCGGACTGCCGTGGGTCAACTATCCCGAACAACAGCAATTACGTATCGCCGCGCGGGCTGCCGCTACCGCTACGGCTGCGACGAGTGCGGCAGGTGCGGCGGGTGCGGCAGAAGATACGAACCCTCCGGGCGATAGCAACTACAGAAAGCATGAGGTGTAACCGATGTTGAAACTCTCCAAAGGCATGATTGCAGGTGCCGTCGGCATCGTGTCCGTACTCGTATTAGCCATCGTAGTCATTGTGACTACGGGTGGGGCGCCTAATCCCGAACCATCTGGGGGTGGAGGAGGCAGTTCTCCCGTGGTAACGCCGTCGCAATCGCCCAGCCTGACCCCCAGCGCTAGTGACAGCGTTACCGCTGAAACCCCATCGGATACTACCGCTGCGGGACAGACGACCACCGGCGGGGCTGCCACCACCACGGCTAACAACAATAACAACCCCACTACCGCTAACACCTCGCGCCCGAACACCACTACGGCACCTCCCGGTACGAGTACGGCACCCCCGGCTCCCCAGACTACTGCTGGCACCACTGCCTCCACTAGTTCCTCGTCCACTACAGCTCCCGCATCCTCCACGACGAGCACGACTACCGCTACGATGAGCACTACAACCACGACCACCACGACCACCACTGCAGCGCCGACGCTGCACGTCACCTTGAGTATCGACTGCCTCACGGCGGCTGGTACTAAGGGGTGCCCGGCTAACGGCTGGATTCTCAATGGGGCGACAGTGGAGTTCACTGCGGGCGAAACAGTCTTTGACGTGCTGAAACGCGAAACTCGCAGTCGGGGTATCCACATGGCATCGCGTTATACTCCGGCGTATAACAGCGCATACATAGAGTGCATCTCCAACATCTGCGAGTTCGACGGCGGTAGGGAGAGCGGATGGATGTATTCGGTGAACGGTTGGTATCCCAACTATGGCGCTAGCCGGTATGAACTGCAAAATGGCGATGTTATCAAGTGGCGTTACACCTGCAGCTTGGGCAAGGACATCGGCGGCGGCAACGCGCTGGGATAGATTATGCGCGACGCTGACGCTTTTTCGTCTTTACACCCTGCGGTGCTGTTCGGCTATTTTGTACTCATCGTGGGCGTGAACGTGGTGTTCATGCACCCGTTAGTGCTGGGCATCTCGTTTCTGGGGGCGTTGGCGTATGCGGCGTATCTGGTGCGCTGGGCGGGGCTGCGTAAACTGCTGCCCGGACTACTGATAATGATGGTGATAGCCGCGCTGTTTAATCCAATCTTCAACCATCGCGGTGTAACCATGCTGTTCTACTGGAACGACAACCCCATCACGCTAGAGGCGATAATATACGGCGGGGTGGCGGCGCTGATGATTGGGTCGGTGCTGCTGTGGTTTGTGAGCTACAACAAGGTGATGACTTCGGATAAGTTTCTCTGTGTGTTCGGGCACGTCGTCCCGGCGCTCTCGCTGATTTTCGCTATGGTGTTGCGGTTCGTGCCGCGCTACTTCGCGCAAGCCAAACGTATCGCTGCCGCGCAACGGGGCATCGGACGTGATGTCGCCTCCGGGTCGTGGTACGCCCGCGCCCGGCACGGTTCAGCGGTGCTATCCATCATGCTCACCTGGGCGCTGGAAAACGCAGTTGACACCTCGGATTCCATGTTGGCTAGGGGTTACGGCCTGCCGGGGCGCACTGCGTATACCGATTTTAAGGTTCGGGAACGCGATTTTATGGCGGCGTTGGCGCTGGGCGGCTCGGGGTTAGTGGTGGTGGTAGCCATCGTGGCCGGGGTGTTGCACGCTGAGTATTTCCCCGCTTACGCGGTGGGCGATTGGTCGGTGGCGGCGTGGTTGGCGTTGGGTGCTTGGATGTTGATATGTGCGGCTCCGCTGCTGCTGGGGCTTAGAGAGGAGGCGGTATGGCGCTCGCTCAGGTCGAATCTTTAACTTTCAGTTACGCCAATACGACGCAGGACGTACTGCATGATGTGAACCTCAGCGTGGAAGCTGGTCAGTTTGTGCTACTCATCGGGCAGTCCGGCTGCGGCAAAACCACGCTGTTGCGGCATCTGAAGTCGGCGCTCACGCCATACGGTACGCGCTCCGGCGTGGTGCGTTTTGATGGTCGCGCACTGGCCGATGTGCCGCTCGCGGAACAGGCACGCCGAGTGGGTTTCGTATTACAAAATCCGGATAATCAGATTGTCACCGATAAGGTGTGGCATGAGTTGGCGTTCGGTTTGGAGTCGCTCGGCGTGCCCACTCCGGTAATCCGGCGGCGGGTGGCCGAGATGGCCAGTTTCTTCGGCATCGGCGAGTGGTATCACCGAGACGTTGACACCCTCTCGGGCGGGCAGAAGCAGCTGCTCAATCTGGCAGCCGTGATGACGATGCAACCCGACCTGTTGGTGTTGGACGAACCCACCGCGCAGTTAGACCCGATAGCGGCGGTCGATTTTCTGGCCGCGACCAAACGTATCAACGACGAGTTGGGCACCACCGTTTTAGTTACCGAGCACCGCCTCGAAACCGCGTTCCCGCTCTCCGACCGAGTGGTGGTGATGAGCGCCGGGCGCGTGGTCGCCGATGCCACCCCCCACACCGTCGGCGCAGTGTTAGCTCGTCACGCCGACCCGATGGTTACTGCCCTACCTGCCGCCGCCCGCCTAGCCCTAGCCCTAGACGGTGTGGACAACTCCTCCGCTCCCGTAAGCATCAGAGAGGGTCGTACGTACTTAAGGCAGAAGTTAGCGGAGAATCCAGACAGCGCGAGTGTGACTAGTGTTCCGGACTTAAGGTACGAGCGGGGGCTTGGCTCCCATGCCGGAACATCCACCGACAAAACCAGCGTCTCAACCGGCATCATCACAGCGAACGACGTATGGTTTCGATACGAGCGTAACGGGGATGACGTATTGCGCGGAGTGGATTTAGAGATACGGGCGGGGGAGTTTGCGTGTGTAGTGGGTGGCAACGGTAGCGGGAAAACGACGACTTTGGGGGTGCTCTCCGGGTTGCATAAACCGTATCGCGGTAAGGTGCGGATTCTCGGTCTTGACCCGGTGAAAGCGAAAGGCATGGAGTTGTTTCGCGCGGGGCTATCGGTGGTGCCGCAAGACCCGCAGACGTTGTTCATGCGGAACACCATCGGGGATGATTTGGACGATGCGGCTTCTCGGCAGTACACCGACCGCGACGAACGCCGCGAAGCGGTGGAACGTGCCGCTGCTACCGCTGAGATTACGTCATTGTTGAGCCGCCACCCTTACGATGTATCTGGCGGGGAGCAGCAGCGGGCGGCGTTAGCGATGGCGTTGTTGACGAATCCGAAACTGTTGCTGCTGGATGAGCCCACTAAAGGCATGGATGCTTTCTTCAAAGCCAGTTTGGCTGAAGTGTTGCAGAAGCTGGTGGATTCGGGGATGACTATCCTGATGGTGTCGCACGATGTGGAGTTTGCGGCAGCGTATACGTCGCGGTGTTTGCTGTTTTTCGATGGCGGGGTGGTAGCTGAGGGTACGCCCCGGGAGTTTTTCGCCGGGAACAGTTTCTACACCACAGCAGCCAACCGGCTAGGGCGCGGTTTGGTGCCGGGGGCGGTCACCGTAACCGATTTGGTGGATTATTACCGAGCGTTGAGTGCGGAGTCCGTATGAGCACCAGCGTTAAAACCCGTCTCACTTGGCTGTTTGCATTAGTGGGGATAGTGGCGGTTATCACGCTCGGGGTGTTGTTCCCGTTTGACCGCAACTACTATTTCATCGCGTTGGCAGTGATTACGCTGTCGATGTTGCCATTTTTGGCAGCGTTTGAGGGGCGTAAACCCGAAGCCCGCGAGATTGTGACGATTGCGGTGTTGACGGCGTTGGCGGTCGCGGGGCGCGCGGCTTTCTTCATGTTGCCGCAGTTCAAGCCCGGCATGGCGATTGTTATCCTCGCTGGGGTGGGGTTAGGGCGCGAATCCGGTTTCGTGGTGGGGGTGCTGCACGGTTTCATCTCCAACTTCATCTTCGGACAAGGCCCTTGGACACCGTGGCAGATGTTCAGCTACGCCTTATGTGGGTTTTTGGCCGGAGTGTTCTTCTCCCGGAGCGCGGAACGCCACTCCGGGTTTAGCAGCCCATTACAAAAAACACTTTTAATCATTTACGGCGCACTGGCTACGTTCGTAATCTACGGCCTACTGGTCGATTCCGCCTCAGTGCTGATTTGGTCATCCGAGTTTACTTGGTCTGCCGCCCGCGCCATCTACCTCTCCGGCATCCCTTTCAACGCCGTCCACGCTTTCGCCACCGCCGTATTCCTAACCCTGCTCTCCACCCTGATAGTAGAACGCCTAACCCGCCTAAAAACCCGCTACGGCCTATTTCAACCCCACTGACCGAGTTTTCGGACATACGCATTTTGACATACGTATTTTAGAGTTCGCAGCGTATGACATTCACACCTTGACTAGGCCGGTTTCGTAGGCGAATAGCACTAGGGAAACGCGGTCGCGGGCGCCCAGTTTTGTCAGTAGATGGCCGATGTGGGTTTTTACGGTGCCAGCGGCCATGTAGAGGTTGGTGGCGATTTCGGCGTTAGTGGCACCTTTTGCTATCTCCACTAACACCTCTAGTTCGCGGTCGGTGAGCAGCGCGAGGCGAGGGTCGGATTCGGCACCGAGGGAGTTCGGGAGTCCGGGGACTACGTGATCCAACAGGCGGCGGGTGGCGCTAGGGGCGACCACTGAATCGCCTGCGGCTACGGTACGGATGGCTTGCAGCAGGTCGTCGGGGCGGGCATCCTTCAGCATGAAACCACTGGCTCCCGCTTTTAAGCCTGCGAATACGTATTCGTCCAAGTCAAAAGTGGTTAGCACTAGCACCTTGGGGGCGTTCGGTTGCGCCGTGAGCAAACGGGTGGCTTCCACGCCATCCATGATGGGCATCCTGATGTCCATCAGCACCACATCTGCCGTAGTGCCCCGCAACGCGGCGAGCGCAGTACGCCCATCGCCCGCCTCACCGACCACCCGCATGTCCGGTTCGCTGTTGATGAGCATCCGGAAGCCGCTGCGTACTAACTCCTGGTCATCCACCAAAAACACCCGTAACTCTGTGGTGCTTGTGGTGCTCGTTTCGTTCTCCATATTCGTGTTCCTACTTTCCAGCGGTTGACATCCGTATCGCATGGGGGCTGGGCAAAGGTAGCGTAGCCTGCACGCTGAAACCACCGTTCGCGCCCGGCCCGGCGCTGAACTGCCCCCCCACGGCGGTGACCCGTTCCATCATGCCGCGCAATCCGTAGCCGATTTCGCCACCGCTCACCACCTCACCCAGCCCGTCGTCGCTGACGCTCACGCTCAACCAAGTGGGGGCATACGTAAGGCGCACATCGGCGCTGGCTTGCGCTCCGGCATGTTTGAGGAAGTTGGTCAACCCCTCTTGCACGATACGATACGCAGTCAGCGCGACGGCAGGCGGGATGTTGCCCGGCACCGTACCGTTCACCTCTAGCGTTACTCGTTCTCCGGAGCGAGTCACCAACGTATTGATGTCGTCAAGCCCTGGGTTTGGGGTGAAGTCGGTTGCTGCCGGATTCGCGTTATCTTCCCCGCGCAGCACCCCGACGATACGCCGCATCTCTCCCAGCGCCTCCCGCCCGGTGTCACCGATGGTGTCCAGCGCGTTCACCGCTTCCGTAACATTTCCGGAGCGCGCCGCTGCCCGCCCCCCGTCTGCTTGCACAATCATCACCGAGAGCGAGTGCGCCACAATGTCATGCAGTTCCCGCGCGATGTTGGCGCGTACCCGCATCTGCGCCAGTCGCGCCTGCTCTTGACTCCACAGCGCCGCATCCCGGGCTTGCTGCTGCGCTATAGCGCGCCGTTCTGCCGCCTGTGCCACCCGGTCTGCGCTCATTCGCCCCGCGAGATACGGCACTATTACCGCAGCGGCGCACACCAACATCACTGTCAGTGTCGCATTAACCCGCGAGAGCGGCGGGAGCGGCAGCGGGTCGGAGGCTAGATAACTCGGCAGTATCTGAAACCAGCGCAGTGGGCCGATAATCGCCCCAATCCCGCCTGGCAATAGCACCAGCCGCGACTTAGTGCCAGGCATGTAGCGGGCATACGAGTAGACGCAGAACGGCACCGCTACCACTGCGGGCGAGGGCGCATTGAAGATGCTCACATGCAGCAACGCTCCCGCCGTAGCCAGCACCAACATCAGTTGCGGATTGAGGGTGCGCAACAGTTGCGACCAGCAGAGCAGCGTAATGGTGAGCAGCCAAGCCGCCGTAGCGAAATACGACCCGTTCGTCTGTTCCGAGACGAGACTCAACCCCCCCGGAAACATCGCTACCCCAAACAGCAGCATAGCGATAGCGATGTCAGTGGGCAGCGGATAGCGCTGCGGCCTGTGCTGTTCGCCGTCGCTTAAGCTACTGCTCGTATCCGTATTCATTACTTACGAGCATAGATGATTCCGCGTACCGCGTGGAGTTAGGGGCGAACTGTGTCCACCGCGCCCTGAGGGTGCGCATAAGAGGGGGACGCGCGCCGCCAGAGCCGAGAATGGGTTGGCTCCGACCCCAACTTTCCCCATCATGCTGCAACTCCATTCGCTTGAAGCCCCCTTTTCAAAGGGGGTGCCGCCGTAGGCGGCGGGGGTTATTGGTGAGTGGTGTAGGGAGGTAACCCCCGTCAGGCAAAGCCAGCCACCCCCTTTGAAAAAGGGGTTGCAGTTGCACTCTTTCAATAGTGGATAAAGAAATATTTTACGAAACAAATTATTCTAGGTTAGGCTGGGGGTCATGTTCGGCTTGGGGGATTGACAAAGAGGGGTGTTACGGGGGGTGTCAGGCGTATCTATTTAGAGTGGAGGAAACTGTTATGGCTCGGTTTGGCGTTGTCCAAAGGGGGATGTGCGCGGGGCGCAGGTTGGGGCTTGCGGGGATGGCGTGGCTCGTGGGGGCGGCGTTGTTAGGGGTGTGGGGCGTGGAGCTGCCCGCTAACGCCGAAAGTTTTAATTACGTTTATTTGACTAACAAGTTGTGCGCTACAGATACCTTCCTTGGGGTGAATTATGACCCGAATACCAAGAGTCTGGTGATTGATTTAGATGCGCAACAGTTGAAAGACTTGGAAGTCACTTCGTTGACGATAGGGAACGAACCTGCTGTGAACTGCCTACTTGAGGTGAATTCTTTAGAGTTTCTGCGCAGTTCTGCTAGCACAGTTGATGAGTTGAACATTCATGCCGGCGCGTTTTTACAGAGTAATAATCCGGCGTTGCAGCGGGTGAAGTTTCCTGAAGGCATAACAACGCTAAACATCGGCGATTATGCTTTTTGGCAAATGGCAGCCGCAAACGGCGGTGCGACAGTGTTGCGGGAGGTGGAGTTTCCCTCCAGTTTAGAGTCGTTGAATATCGGCGCCGGAGCGTTTATTCAGGAATCTTCTAACGCCGATACGTCGCTGCAAAAGATAGAGTTTCCAGCCAACTTAACTTCGCTAACCATAGGCGTGGACGCATTCTGGCAGCGGGTTCAGGGCAACGGTAATACGGCGCTGAAAGAGGTAGTGTTTCCGAGCGGCCCGAACTTGAAAACGCTGAAAATCGGTGAAGTTCCCCCACCGTGTACCGGTATGCCGCCCTGTTTCCCCGGCTTCCAGCATTCAAACGCTTTCCGGCAAGATGTGTTTGGGGATGGGAACACCACGCTACAGCGCGTAGTATTCCCGCCGAAGTTGGAATCGTTGACCGTCAGCGCGATGGCATTCTGGCAAAATGTGCAAGGCGTTGGCAGTACGGCGTTGCAAGAAGTGGTGTTCCCCACTGGTTTAACTTCGTTGACCGTTGGGATGCGGGCATTTTATCAACACACTGCTGGCGGTGCCGGGGTGACGTTAGAGTCGGTGACTTTCCCAGCGAATCTGGATTATCTGCAGATTGACAATCAAGCGTTTGCGCAAGAGGTTGCTGCTGGCAAAGTTCCGGCGCTGAAATACTTTATGTTTCCCACCGCAAACAAGATAGCTAATACGCTGGTTTTAGACCCGGCGATGGGGCCGAACGATATTACCCAGTTGAGCATTGACCCTTACGGCGCTGATTCCAAAATTGCTACGTTGCCGTGGCTGTGGTTGGGCCAAAACTCCTCCACTGACACCGAATGGAATACGGGTTTGGACGCCGATTACCCTTTGGTGGGGCTTAATCAAGCCGCAGTGAGGTTTGACCCTAACGGTGGTGGAGTAGCGGGCAGCGATACACCGGTTACGGTTACGCAGCAGGGGCTTCCGGTTTGGAGCGGTTATGCTGATTTGGAGTTTGATACTTGGTCTTGGGGGGCGGTTGATTTAGCGCCACCTACCAGCACCCCAGCCAAAGATGGGGCGTTGGCTTGGGAGTTTGCGGGGTGGAGTCCTGCGGGGTACGACTTGCCGCCAGACGGTTCGTTACTACAGCCGGGAGTGGATAAGCACCTATTAGCGGGAAGCATGGATAGCGAACCGCCGGTTTTTACTGCGCATTGGAGGGCAGTTTGGCATCCGGAGCTTAAAGATGTTCCAAGCGTTGCGCAGGGCGAGTCAATCAGTTTTCTTGACCCGGTGCGTGAATACGCCAAGCCGGGAGTGGAGGTTGTGTCTCGGGTGGTGCAGGAAGGCTTGGCGCGGGTTGTGGGGTCGGATGCTGAGCAGCGGGTAGTTTTTGAAGCTAGCGCCGATTTAGAGGTGAACAAAGAATACGTCTCGCAAGTGCTTTATACGTTTAGTGACGGTTATACCGTTATAGCTAGTCAGGTGGCTAAAGTGCTACCAATAACGCCTCCTGTTGTCCCTGCTACCCCTGAAGGTGATGATAAGGATGGAGACGGCGTAGCTGGTGATACTGGCGGTGACGGTGGCGATAGCAGCGCTGGTGATACCGGCGGCGATAGCGGAGAAACTGGCGCTAGTGATAGCGATTCACCCGGAATTGTAGTCAAAACAGGTGGTGCTCTCGCCACAGCTAGTAGCTCCGCGCTGCTTGCGTATACCGTGCTGCTCCTGGCTTCGGGCGCTTTGGTGCTCGCCTTAAAACGGAGTGCCTGATGCAGAAAATGCGGTTTGCCAGCGAAAGCTCGGTCAACTAACTGTTGGGGTTCGTCTGGCAGGCTTGCACTTGTGGGTCGCTCGTTGGGACTCCGCCGGGCAGTTTCAACGGGGGCGCATCGGGGGGTATTTGTATTTCAACTAAACCGCAACCGATTTTGGCATCACAGACTCGGGTGCCGTAGGTGTCGTAGTACTGCATATGGGCTTCTAGGTAGTTTTCTCCAGTAAACCCCGGCGGCATAACGCCGTGGCGTACTAAGCAGCGCGCGACCAATTCGTGGAATCCAACATTGCCGGGGTCGTTTACGGTGCTCCGATAGAGCGTGTCGAACGGTAACCACTGCAGTTCGCATCCTTGTACCACATCTGTAACGGCATCTTCCGAGGCGATGGCAGGATACCCAAGAGTCAGCGATTCATGAGTTCCGTATTCGTTCGATACGTAACCCACTTCAGAGAACCCAATATCGGAGGAGTTAATGCAATCCACTACCCGGGATTGGGCATCTTGTATCTCGGCGTAAGTGATTATTCCGTCTATGAGCACTTCCCGGACGTAATCATTCGGCGCGTCTGCTAGCGCTTTGGCAAACTCGGCGGCGTATGCGGGGTTCGGTTTCGGTTCGTCACTGGAATCAGCGCAACCAAAAAGTGAAACTACGAGTGCGCTTAGCAGCAGCCCCCACCAAGCCCTAGCTGTGCATCCAAATGCAAACCAAACTGCAGCGGGGCAGGATGAACTGGGCGCATTCGGGAGAGCAGACCCGCTAGATTTCGCTGCGGCATACATTCGCTGCGCCCCTCCGTCCTGACTCGAATGGGCTGCCGTATAAGTAACGGCGCCCCTCGAATGTTGGAACTTTCTCAGGTTTCATACTACCTCGCAGGTCTCATACCAGCGGGGCTGCCAAGGGTGAGAGTTCTCAGACTGTGGTCTGAGAGGGGGTAGCTCTGTCGTCCAAAAATGGTTTCACAAGGTGCTTTTGGCTGGCTAATGGGTTGAGGGACACTATAGCCTGGATGGAATGAACAACACTCCTATCGTTACTACGAGCGCTCTTACTAAGGTGTACGGCAGTGATGCTACTCAAGTCACCGCTTTGAATGGGGTGAGTGCCGCGTTCGCGGCGGGCACTTTCACCGCGATTATGGGGCCGTCCGGTTCCGGCAAATCCACTATGATGCACTGCCTCGCCGGGCTGGATACCCCCACGTCCGGGTCGGTGCTTATTGATGGGGTGCAACTCGTCGGGATGCCCGATAAAGAACTCACTAAACTGCGGCGGGACAAGATTGGGTTCATATTCCAAGCGTTTAACCTGCTGCCGACCCACACTGCGGCACAAAACATTCTGCTGCCGTTGGAGTTGTCCGGGAGCAAAGTAAACCCGGCGTTGTTCCGTAATTTAGTGGAAGCGTTGGGGATTTCAGACCGGTTGAACCACCTGCCCAGCCAGCTCTCCGGTGGGCAACAGCAGCGGGTGGCCGTGGCGCGCGCCCTCATCTCGCGCCCGGCGGTGGTGTTCGCGGACGAACCGACCGGCGCGTTGGATTCGCGTAGTTCCGCTGGGCTGTTGGCGTTTCTGCGTCAGGCGGCGCAAGGTGGTCAAACTATCATCATGGTCACTCACGACCCGCGCGCGGCGTCGTACACCGACCGGGCGCTGCTGCTGCGTGATGGGCAGATTGTCTCCGACATCGCCCACCCCAGTGAGGATACGGTGATGGCAGCTATGAAAACCCTAGACAACTGAGCAAAGAGGAGCATTTAGTTTCATGCTGAGCACCGCATTACGCGAACTGCGCTATCACCCCGGCCGTTATATGGCCACCTTGATTGCCGTAGCCATCGCTATCGGATTCATGTCGGCCGCCTCTGTGGTGACCGCCACCGAAAGCACGGCGATGACCCGACAAGGGTTACTGCCATACGGCAAAGCTGACCTAGTGGTCGAGATCAAATACCCGAAAGACATCTCTCAACAACTATCGAATGCGCAAACAGACGATTTGGTGTCCGCGGTAACCGCAGTGTCGGGGGTGAGCGTTGTCACCCCCGTATACACCGCCTCCGCCGCCATGCAGGGGCCGTCCGGCTCCGCAAAACTCAATTTGACGGGGGCACTTCCAGAACAGTTGCGCGGCAACGCGCTGCAATCGGGGAGTTGGCCGACCGGTTCGCGCGAAATCGCCATCAGTTCCGCTACAGCCAAAGAGCTGGGGGTAACGGTGGGCGCTACATTGAAATCCGCGCTTGACAACAACGAATGGACTGTCACCGGTATCACTAATGACCCCAAGTCACTCTTTGGTGCCGCTGCGTATGTGATTAACTCGTATTTTGTAGCCGACCTACAAGCAGGCGATAGCGTATACACCACGTATGCGGTCAAACTAGACAACACGAGCGCGAGCAGCGCTACTGCTACTAAATCTGCGGTGAACGCTGCGATTGATAAGGTGGACGACACCTTAAACCCCCACATCGACACGTTCGACGAGTTTTTCGCCGCCGCCTCAAAGACGATTACCGGAAATGTTGACGCTTTGAAGTATGTGTTGTGGGTGTTCGCCGCTATCGCCGTTGTGGTCGGCATGATAACTATCGCAAATACGTTTACCATCCTGCTTGCCGGGCGTCGCCGCCAGATTGGATTATTGCGGGCTATCGGGGCGGACGGCTCACAGATACGCCGCTCAGTTTTGATGGAAGCGATGTTTGTCGGCTTAGCCGGTGCGGCTGTTGCCATCGGGTTAGCGGTGGCGTTGGCCTCAGCGGTTGGCCTATACACCGGCTCTATCCATTGGGGAGTCACCCTGCCTTGGCGCGACTTGGCGTTAGCGGTCGGTATGGGATTGATTATGACGGTCGCTGCGGCGTTCCTGCCCTCTGCCCGCAGCACCGCTATTGCCCCGATGGAGGCGTTGCGCCCCGTGGATTCTGTAGTGTTCCAGCGCCGGGTCAGCACCTTCCGGGCGCTCACTTGCCTGTTGCTGTTGGCAGCTGGCGGCGCGCTGGTGTGGGTGTCTTTTCAGGTTGGAAATATAGCGCTACCAATCGCGCTGCTAGCGGCTTCGCTGATAACCTTCGGCGTGCTGTTCGCGGCACCACTGTTTGTCCCGGCCTTGATGCGTATTGTCGGTGCCGTCGTAGGGCGCTTCGGCATGGTGCCCCGGTTGGCGGTGGCCAATTCACTGCGCAACCCTGCCCGCTCCGCTGCGACTGCTTCGGCGTTGATGCTGGCTGTCGGGTTGGTGTTCACGCTGCAGATTGGCTCGGCTTCCATGCGGGAAACCGTATTGGACAAGATAGCAGCCACGATGCCTATCGATATAGCGGTGACTGCGGCACCTAGTAGGGGACTTGTTAGCGTGCCCGAGGCAGCCAAAGCCAAGTTGGAGAAAGTGGATGGCGTGTCGCAAGCGGCAGCGCTGTCATGCTCCAAAGTGGATGTCAGCGTGTCAGGGCATACCGAGGAGACGTCGATATGTGGCTACAGCAGCGCTGCGGCGTCCGCTGTTGCCTCCGGCCCGCAAACCATCCCCGCTGGGGAGTTGTGGGTGCCGGTGCGTTCCAAGGATTTCCCGGAGGGTAGTCAGGTGAGCCTCACCGGAGCGTCCGGGCAGAGCATCACACTGACCGCCCACGAATCGTACCTCGCTGACAATGACCGCTGGTTTGTCTCCCCTGAAGCGGTGGCGCAACTCGGCGCAGTGGTGAATGGGGCGATGGTGCTGCTACGGGTGCCGGATCACTCGCAGGCGCTGGATGTTTACAACGGGCTGGCGAGTATCATCTCCGAGTTCGATTTGGCGGCTTCAGGCGGGCTGATGGGCTCGGCGCAGTTGGAGCAGATACTGCAGATCGTCACTTCGGTGTTGACCGGATTGTTGGCGGTCGCGGTGCTGGTCGCACTGGTTGGCGTAGGTAACACCCTCACTCTTTCGGTGATCGAACGCACCCGAGAATCTGCTCTGCTAAGGGCTTTAGGGCTGCAACGCCGTTCTTTGAAAGCGATGCTAGCGGTGGAGGCGCTACTAGTAGTGGTGGTGGGAGCCGCCGTCGGACTTGCCGCCGGGGTGTTCTTTGGTTGGCTTGGCACCAACGCCATGACCCAGACGGTCTCTGCCGACGTGAGCCTAACCGCAGCGTTCGCTGTCGACTGGAAACTCACCCTCGGTCTGCTGGGCGTACTCGCCGCTGCCGCGCTGCTTGCTTCCTTAATCCCCGGACAACGAGCCGCAAAAGCCAACGT
>JAITED010000215.1 GCA_031282235.1 Propionibacteriaceae bacterium
CACCACAGTGCCCAACGCCGCAGTGACCGCCAACACCGCAGCCACCCAGAAAACAGCCGTAGTAAACATCATTTACCACCTCGTTTACTACCTCGTTTGCGGGAGGTTTTAGTGCGCGCGGTGGTGGGCGGCACTCGGGGGATGTCTAGGCTGGGGATACGTTTATCTGGCTCACCCGTAGGCGGCAACCCCGCGAAGTACTCCTGTTCGCTCAACCCCAACAGCCGCTCGTGCGGTGGAGCCACCATGCCTACCGCCAGCGGAGCCAACAACTCCTCCTTGCTGTAGCACAGCGACGCGCGGGAGGTGTCCGCCAACTTGAACTCGTTGGTCATGGTGAGCGCCCGGGTGGGGCACGCCTCGATACACAACCCGCAGAAGATGCAGCGCGTGTAGTTGATTTGATAGATACGCGCATAGCGTTCCCCGGGCGCGTAGCGCGCCG
The DNA here is from genome assembly GCA_031282235.1 of Propionibacteriaceae bacterium. Taxonomy (GTDB): domain Bacteria; phylum Actinomycetota; class Actinomycetes; order Propionibacteriales; family Propionibacteriaceae; genus WRGV01. The sequence goes on from JAITED010000215.1 coordinate 446, forward strand.
CGTCCGTATTGGCATCCGCTTCGATGTAAATGGCATCAGCCGGGCAAGCCCAAGCGCACAGTTCGCAGCCGACGCACTTCTCCAGCCCATCCGGCCAGCGGTTCAGTTGATGCCGCCCGTGGTAGCGCGGCGCGGTGACTAGCTCTTTACCCCGCTGCGGATAGCGCTGGGTGAACGAACGCCGGAAGATGGTGCGCAGCGTAATCCAAAAACCACTTAAAGCGCTCATCAGAGTTCACCTCCCGCCAGTTTATGCCCATCGCTTAACGCGGTGACGGTGAGGGTAGCGGGCACGAAACCCGCCAACTCGGGCAACTGCTCCCCCGGCGGCGGCGGCACCGGATAGCCACCGGCGAAAACGTCTCCCGGCTCCCGCTCCGGCTCCGGGGGTGGTGCCGGGGCGGCGGCGCGGTCTTGTAACGCTCCCAGCGCTATCGCCCCCAGCACCAACACTACGATGGCTACGGTGACGCAGATGAGCGGCAACGAGCGCTCAATACGCAACCCCCGGAACACGCCCAGCGCGAAAAGCCACACCAAGTTTGCGGGTATCAAAAGTTTCCAACCCAGCGACATGAACTGGTCGTAGCGGAAACGCGGCAGCGTAGCGCGTACCCATACGAACAAGAAAATCAGCGCCTGCACTTTCAACATGAACCACAGCAGCCCCCACCAGCCTTGGTCAAAGCGCCCCTCCGCGAGAGTGGCCAACGGCCAAGGGGCGCGGTGTCCCCCCAGAAACAGCGTGGTCGCCACCGCAGATACGGTCGCCATATTGATGTACTCTGCGAGGAAAAACAGTGCATAACGGAACCCGGAATAGTCAGTTAAATGCCCGCTGACTAGCTCTGATTCACATTCTGCTAAATCGAACGGCAGCCGGTTGGTCTCCCCGAACATGGAGATTAGATACGTGAGGAAGCTGGGGAGCAGCAGCATCGCGTACCACCCCGGTATCGCCGTTTCTTCGCCAAACAGGCTGATGGGTTTCTGCTGCGCCGCCACGATACCGTCAGCAGACATCGACCCGGCGTATAGGAACACCGCCGCCAGCGACAGCCCCATCGCCACCTGATAGCTAATCATCTGCGCGGTGGCGCGCATGGAGCCGAGCAGCGAGTAGGTGCCGTTGGATGCCCAGCCCCCCAGCACCAAACCGTAGATGCCCACTGAGCCCATCGCCAGCACGAACAGGATGGACACCGGAAAATCGGTGACCTGAAGCAGGGTGGTTTCACCGAAGATTTGCACCTGACCGCCCAGCGGCAACACCGCCCACATGGTGAAAGCGGCCACCCCCACTAGGAACGGTGCCAGATTGAATACGATACGGTCGGTCTTTGCGGGGCGGAAATCCTCTTTGAAGAACAGCTTGATGCCGTCGGCCAGTCCTTGCAGCAGCCCGAAAGGCCCCGCCATATTTGGCCCTTTCCGGTTCTGCATCCGAGCCAACACCCGCCGCTCAAACCAGATGTTGAAAACCGTCCAGCCCAACAGCAGCGCAAACAGGCAGACCACTTTGAGCAGTATCAGCCACAGCGGGTCATCCGCCAACAGGGTGTCATACGTATTCATCGTGCCTCACCTCCCCGCGCTTGCCGCAGTGGATAAACGTTATCCCAGAGTTGCTCAAAGCGGGGCGGGCCGTTGGGCGAGAGCCACGGCATCGGGGAGGCAGCCACCGTCAGAATCACGCGCTCCCCGGACAGAGCGTGCAACTGCCCGCACTCTGCTGTCTGGGTGAGCGCAGGAATCCAAACCACGCCGTTTACCATCCCCGGTGTCACCCGTACCGGGCCATGCCATCTAGCCCCACCTGCGCCAATCTGGGCGATGGCACCATCCACTAAACCGTTGGTTTGGGCGGTCTCCGGGCTTACCCGCGCCACCGCCGTTGGCATACTGGCTTGTAAAACGGCAGCACCATCCAGCGAATACGCCTCATCTAAGAGCAGCCGCCAAGTAGACAAGATGACGTTACCCAGCGCCGGTGGGATTACAGAAGTGGCAGTGATAGTGGGCAGTACGGCAGGGACAGAAATCCAAGGGGGCAGTGCATTATACGAAGCCAGCGCCGCTTTAGTGGTATGGAACCCCAAATCGTTTCCCAAAGCGGTAGCCAGCGCCGCCAGCACCGCCACATCGGGCGGGGTGGTGCCGCGCACCGCAGCAACTACCGGGCGGCGGGTGTGTGTCCAGTCGATGAGCGTGCCATCCTGCTCATCGGGGGCTGCCACTGGGAACACCACATCGGCGTATTCGCTCACCTCGCTCTGCTTCACCGCTAGGCTGACCACGAACGTTTGGCCGAGCGCCCGCCGCAACAGTTCGGGGTCGGGCAAATCTCGCATATCCAGCGCGCCGGTGATGATGGCGCGGATGTCTCCGGTGCGGGCAGCCGTCGTAATGCCCAGCAGGTCATGGCCAACGTCAGCGGGCAGCGTAGTCATATGCCACTGCGTTGCTAAAGTGGCGCACGCCCTAGCATCACCCACCAGCCGACCACCGGGCAGCAGGGTTGGTAAACAACCAGCGGCGATAGCGGCCAGTTCGCCGGAGCGCCTAGGAATCCAAGCCAGTTTTGCCCCTGTCGCAGCAGCGGTCTCCGCAGCCCACTTCAAAGTGCCTGCCGAGATGGCGGCGCGCTCCCCGACCAGCATTACGCTATCCGCATTCAGAGTTATCCCTTGTGCAGCCAGCGCCCGTACTTCATCTCCGGGCTTGCAGGCGACCAGTTGGGCGTGCAGTTTAGCGTTGCCTGCGCTCAGATACGGGGCGACGGCGAACACCTGCAAGCCCAAGTTCCGGACAGCGCGGCGCAGGCTAAGGAACAGTTGCGGCGACTCTTCCTCCGGCTCGAAGCAGAGCAACACCACCTGTTTTGCCCGCTCCAACGTGGCGTAATCCGGCGCGGTAGCGAACACCTGCGCTGCTTGCTTGCGGGTCAGAAACTGGGTTTCTTCGTCGGAGCTGGCGCGAGTACGGCAGTCGATGTTGTTGGTACGCAGCACCACCCGGGCGAACCGCGAGTAGGCGTAGGCGTTCTCCAACGTGAGCCGCCCACCGGGGAGCAGCGCCACTTGGGAGCCCGCTAGGCCGCGCAACCCTTTAGCGGCGGCGTCCAGCGCCTCTGGCCAACTGGCCTGCACCAACAGGCCGTCTTTGCGCACCATTGGGGTGCGAATACGCTCAGCAGTTTGTGCGGAGCGGAACCCGTAGCGCCCCCGGTCACACAGCCACTCCCCCACCTGATTTGGTGCTCCGGCCGCAAGGCGGCGGCGTACCACACCGTTCTTCACATCCACCCGAATCGGGCAGCCACCAGCGCAGCCATCGCAGGTGGATTGGGTGCTGACTAGCTCAAAGGGACGCGCTTGGAAGCGATAATCGCTGCTGGTGAGCGCCCCCACCGGGCAGAGTTGCACCGTATTGCCCGCGAAGTAACCACCACCAGCGGCACCGGGACAAGCCGCAAGTTGCATCTCGGCACCGCGCCCCAACATGGTGAACAGCACATCGCCAGAGACTTCGGTTCCGAAGCGAACACACCGCATACACTGCACGCAGCGCTCTCGATCCAGCATGATAGCGGGGGTGGCCGCCAGCGCCTTGGGCAGGTGGCGTTTCACGCCATCGAAGCGGCTCACCTGTCTGGGCGACAGCATCGCCTGATTCTGCAACGGGCACTCCCCCGCCTGATCGCACTCCGGGCAGTCCAGCGGGTGATTCAGCAACAGCAGTTCGCTCACCCCAGCTTGGGCGGCGGCGGCCAGTTCAGAGGTGGCTTGGGTGGCCACTTTCATCCCCTCAGCCACCTCCAGAGTGCAGGATGTTTGCAGTTTCAGCGATTTTCCGTTGCCAGCGTCGGGAATCTCCACCAGACACTGCCGACACACCCCCACCGGTTGCAGCGCGGGATGGTCGCAGAAGCGGGGGATGAACACCCCAGCCTGTTCGGCGGCGCGAATTACGGTGGTGCCTCGCGGCACCTGTACGCTGCGCCCGTCGATGGTGAGTTTCACTAACTCTACGGCGTTCACTACGGCGTTCACTTGACCCCCTCTCCGCGCGTCACCCGTCTGGAAGCCGGGGTCGGTTCCGCATCAGGGGCGGGGATGGGGAATACGGCGCTGCGCTCGTATGGGAAAAGTTCACTAGCCGGGCGCCGATAGCCCGCCTCAAACTCGGAGGGGAAATGGCGTATCGCGCTGGTCATCATGGCGACAAAACCATCAGCTAGCGGGCAAAATGTCTTGCCAGAGACGTTATTACAGATGTCGGAGATGAGTTCCACATCGCCGGGCTGGCCGTGCCCCTCCTCTAAGCGCACCACTAACTGACGTAACCACTGCGAACCCTCCCGACACGGGCTGCACTTGCCGCACGATTCGGCGGCGTAAAACTCCATCCAGCGCCTGGTGGTACGCAACACCGATGTGGTTTCGTCAAAAAACTGCAACGCTTTGGTGCCCAACTGCGAGCCCGCTTCTGCCACCGCTTCGTATGACAACGGCACATCCAACTGATCCTCGGTGAACAGCGGCGTAGATGAGCCACCGGGGGTGAAAAACTTCAACTTGTGCCCCTCGCGGATGCCCCCGGCGAACTCCAACAGGGTGCGCGCGGTGATGCCGAACGGAGCCTCAAACTGGCCGGGGAAACGCACATGGCCGGACACCGAGTAGATGGTGGTGCCTTTGCTCTGCTCCGTGCCAAACTGGGCGTGCCAAGCGGCACCCCGCACCAAGATAGCGGGCAGGGAGGCGATGGTTTCGGCGTTGTTCACCAGCGTCGGTTGGCCGTATAGCCCCGCCACTGCGGGGAACGGCGGGCGGGAGCGGGGACGACCCGGGCGGCCCTCCAACGAATCGAGCAGCGCGGTTTCTTCGCCGCAGATGTACGCCCCGGCTCCGGCGTGTACGGTGACGTGCAGCGGATACGGCACCCCCAGCGGCTCCGCGCCCAGCAAACCGGCTTGATACGCTTCCGCGACGGCCTGTTGCATCCGGCGCACCGCGTGTATCACCTCGCCCCGGATGTAGATGAACACCTGATGCGCTCCGATGGCGTAGGCGGCGATGATCGCTCCCTCCACCACCAAGTGGGGGTTGGCCATTAGCAACGGCATGTCTTTGCAGGTGCCCGGTTCGGATTCGTCACAGTTGACCACCAGATATTTGGGTTGCCCGGCGGTCTCCGGGGTGTTGGGCACAAACCCCCATTTGACGCCGGTGGGGAACCCTGCCCCGCCACGGCCTCTCAACCCGCTGGCTTTCACTTCGGCAATCACCTGAATGGGTGCCAGTTTGAGCGCCAGCAGCGCGCCGAAATAGCCGCCGTTGCTGCGGTAGGTGTCCAGTTTCCAAGAGCGCTGCGTATCCCAGAGCGCAGTGAGGACGGGAGTTAGGGGCGCTATGCTCACTACTCACCACCCCCTGATTGCGTTGCTGGCGTTGTCCGGGGCGTTTGCGGCGTTTCTGGCGTATCTAGTGATACGGGAATTGGCTCGGGTGCCGTCCATTGGTTGACTTTGGCGATACGCACCCCGCGCACGCTGGGCGCCCCAGCAGCCGGGCCATCGTCCGCTTTGCCATCCGGGAACCCAGCCAACACCCGCTCGCTAGCGCGGAAATTGGTGAGAATCGGCCCTCTGGTGGAACGTATTGGCTGCCCAGCGGCCAGTAAATCTATACACGTCAGCGCTCGCTCCGGGGTCATGTTGTCCATGAACTCCCAGTCGATGGTCAGCACCGGGGCGTAATCACAAGCGGCGTTGCACTGGATACCCTCCAGCGAGAACAACCCGTCCGGGGTGGTTTCGCCATCTTCCAACTCCAGCTTCTCGCGTATGGCATCCCAAATCGCATCCCCGCCCAGCACCGCGCAGAGCGCCGTGCGGCATACGCCGATGTGATGCTTCCCCGCCGGGCGACGCTTGAACATGGTGTAGAACGTGGCTACCTCCAACACCTCGGAAACCGTGATGCCCAGCAGGTCAGCGCACAGTTGCACCCCGGTCTCGCTCACGTAACCATCCACGGACTGCACCAGATGCAGCATCGGAAGCAGCGCGGAACGCGCGACGGGGTAACGCCCCAACAGTTCGCGCAGTTCCGCGACGGTTTGCTCATTGATACGGCTGGGAGCCTGCACTACGTCCGGGTCTCCCCCACTCCCCAGCGGCTGCGACAGGTCGCGGATTTCGGTATGGCTCATCTGTCCACACCTCCCACCACTGGGTCTAGGGACGAGATTGCCATCACGATGTCTGACAACATGCCGCCCTCCGTCATCATGGGTAACGCCTGAATGTGGTTAAACCCTGGGTCGCGTAAGTGTACCCGATACGGGCGAGTGCCGCCCGCCGAAACCATATGACAACCCAATTCGCCGCCGGGAGCCTCAATAGCCTGATACACCTGCCCCGCGGGCACCTTAAAGCCTTGGCTGGCTTTCTTGAAGTGGTGAATCAGCGACTCCATCGACGACCACAACTCTCGCACTTGGTCGAAACTCTGCCCTTGCCCATCGGCTCCCACCGCCAAATCGGCGAAAGCGCCCACCTCGGCGTGGTCGATGGAGTGGCGCTCCCCGGTAGTCACCTCCAAACGGGTGATGCACTGCTCTAGGATGCGTACACTCTCGTCCATCTCGCCCAGCCGAATCACCCAACGCCCGTAAGCGTCTGCGGAGTCGGCGGTGCATACGTTGAACTCAAAATCCTGATAGCCGCAGTACGGTTGGGTTTTACGTAAATCCCACGGGTAGCCGGTGGCGCGCAGCGTGGGGCCACTCACCCCCAGCGCCATACAGCTGGTGAGGTCGAGATACGCTACCCCTTGCGTGCGGCGTTTGAAGATGGGGTTGTCGAGCGTGAAACCCGCCAACTCTGGCAGGTTGCGGCGCAGCTGTTTGGTGAGTTCCCGCAGCCTATCCAACCCATCAGCGGGCAGGTCAATAGCCACCCCACCAGGGCGGATATACGCATTGTTCATCCGTAACCCGGAGAGCGCCTCCATGAACTCCAAGCAACGCTCCCGTTCCCGTAGGCACACCTCCATCACGCTGGTGGCACCAATCTCCATGCCGCCGGAGCCGACCGCGAGCAGGTGGGAGGCGATACGGTTGACCTCCATCATCAATACGCGCAGCACGTTGGCGCGCTCCGGGATGGCATCGGTGATACCCAACAGCTTGTCAACCGCCAGCGAGTACACCGCCTCGTTGAAGATTCCCGCCACGTACTGCGCACGGGTGGCGACCACCGGGCCTTGCGCCCATGAGCGGTACTCAAACGTCTTTTCGATGCCCGAGTGCAGGTAGCCGATAGCCGGGCGCAGGCTCAGCACCGTCTCGCCGTCCAACTCCAACACCAGCCGTAGTAAACCGTGGGTGGAGGGGTGGGTCGGCCCCATGTTCACCACAATCACCCGGTCGGGGTTGCGCTGTTGTGCGGCAACCACCTGTTCCCAATCACCGCCCTCCACGAGGTATTGGGCGGCATCTAAACCGAGTTCATCAAAGATAGCGCTCAGGTCAAACTCTGAAAACTCATCAAAGTTGGTGTCGGCGCTGGGGTTCAAGTCGCCGTCAGTGGGAGGTAGGGCCGCGTTCACAGTAGGTAACTCCTCCGCTGGTCGGGCGGCGGCACTTCCGCGCCATCAAAACGCACCGGAACACCGCCCAGCCCGTAATCTTTGCGCAGCGGGTGGCCAATCCAATCGTCCGGCATCAGGATTCGGGTCAGGCTGGGGTGCCCGTCGAAGATGATGCCGAACATGTCATACGTCTCCCGCTCGTGATAGTTGGCCATCGGGTAGGTAGCGGTGACGCTGGGCACCTGCGGGTCGCGCTCCGGCACCGCCACTTCGACCCGCAGCCTGCGGTTGTGGGTGATGGAGAGCAGTTCGTAAATCACATGCAGTTCTGAACCGGACTGCTCCGGGTAATGCACCCCCGAGACCGATACGCAGACCTCGAAGCGTAAGTGGGCGTCGTCGCGCAGCAATCGCATCAACTCCGACAGTCGCGTGGTGGATGTGAACAGCGTGAGTTCGCCACGGTGTACGAACACCCGCGATACGGCAGCCCCCACCTCCGAGTTAATCTCCGCAATCGCTTCGTCAAACCAGGAGCCATACGGGGGGCGCGACTGGGGTGGCAGTTCGACTACGCCTTTTAACCCGTCGAAGCCGGATACGTCACCGCTGCCGCTGCCCGGCCCCCAAACGCCGCTGGTCTCGCCGATGTAGGTCACGCGAAGGGTGTCGGCGGCTTCGGCAGCAGCGATGGCGGCGGCGCTCACCCCCGAGCGGCGCGCGGGCTTAGCGTCCGATTGCGGTTCAGTGCTCATTTAATCGCCCCTTTCCCGTCTGCGCCGGTGGCGATTAACTGCCGCAGCTTGAACACGGCATCGACCAATTGGTCGGGGCGCGGCGGGCAGCCGGGTACGTAGATGTCCACCGGAACTACGTGGTCACAGCCCTGTACTAGCGCGTAGTTGTTGAAGATGCCCCCCGAACTGGCGCAAGCCCCCAGCGCGATAACCCATTTGGGCTCCGGCATCTGGTCGTATAACCGGCGCACCACGGGTGCCATCTTCTGGCTCAACCGCCCGGACACAATCATCAAATCGGCCTGTCGCGGTGAGGCGCGAAAGACTTCCTGCCCCCAGCGCGCCGCATCGACACGCGGGCCGCCGTAACTGATCATCTCGATGGAACAGCAAGCTAAACCCATAGTCAGCGGCCATATGCTGGTTTTACGTAGCCATCTCGCCAAGTGTTCCGCGCTCGTCAGCCAGATGCCAGGGGGTTGTGTACTCATGGGTGCCTCAACTCCAGTCCAAGCCGCCACGGCGGTAAACGTATAGATAGACGATGAACACCGTGAGCATGAACAGCGCCATCTCGATGACTGCGAACACCCCCAACTGCCCCAGCGCGACCGCCCACGGATAGAGAAACACGATTTCAATATCAAATACGATGAATAGCATTGCGCTCACATAATACTTGACGTGGAAACGACCGCCCCCCGGCGGCGGTGGCGTAGGCTGCACCCCGCACTCAAACGAGTCCAGTTTGGCGCGGTTGTACCGGCGCGGCCCCAGATGCAAGCTGATAAAGATGGAGCCGACCACAAAACTGGTCGCCAGCAACACCATCACGGCCAACGGCAGATATGCGCCCATCTCACCCCTTTAAGAACTTTCTTATTTCTCACCGCTACCTATTGAGCATAGCCCGCCACCCCCCATCTCGTCACTTACAGCCCATACCTCTCCCCCGTAAACAGCAACAATTACCCCCAACCTCGCCCTCCAATAGTCGAGAACAAAGTGGCGTGTGATTCGGACGCGGACGGCGACGACTGAAAAGTACCGCCCAGCGTAGGCTTAAGTCAGT
>JAITED010000149.1 GCA_031282235.1 Propionibacteriaceae bacterium
ATGAGTCACACCCTATATCGTTGGCATCGGTCGAGTTTCCCGATAGCTTGAAATCATTGACCATCGGAAACGCGGCATTTGCACAACAAGCTACTGCTAGGGGTGGTGCGACTTTGTTGGAGTCAGTGGTACTCCCGCCTAATTTGACCTCACTGACTATTGGGCAATCGGCGTTTGGGCAAGTGACTAGTGGCGGCGGTGCAACGACGTTGCGAAAGTTTGTGCTTCCGATGGATAAGCCTCCGGTTACGCTGAGTTTAAGCCCCGCCATTACCACGCTGGTAACGGATAGCGGTAGCGCAGTGTTGCCGTGGTTTTGGTTGGGTGCTAACGATGTGACTTCGGATACGGTGTGGGAAAACAACGTAGGCAAGGGCAAATACCCGCTGTTCAGCTACAGCTCGCTCACATTTGACCCGAACGGGGGAACACTGTCAGGTGCGGATACGAACGGACTGATTAAGACAGAGGTCTACCCAGAATGGGTCGATTACGACACGTTTAATTTCGCGGTGCAACCGCTGGCTGCTGTTGGTCTGCCTGCTGCACCTGTGGGTTTTGTCACGGATGGGGTCGCGTGGGAGTTTGCCGGTTGGGATGTGCCTAACTCTGGTTTGGTGCCGCTTGCTGCTACCGAGTTTCAGCCCGGATTTGGTTTCACAACGCTGACGGCGCGGTGGGAAACGCCTCAGGAGGCTCCCGCTGCGGACGGGGCATCCACTGAGCCTGAGGTGGCAGACTCTAGCACTGTGGCGCTCACAGGTGGTTCTCCGGCTACCGATACCAATTTCGCATTTCTGAGCCTATACGCAGTTTTAACGCTGGCTGGGATTGCCGGGCTATTCGCCCGGTCGCGTCAGGCGACGGTGCGCTAACCACTCCCAGCGGGCAGCGCTAAAACTGTCGGTGGGAGCAAGTAGTGTTTAGGGCATGAGGCCGGTAGAGCAGATAACACGTAGGGTGGCACCGTTTCGGATGCGCGCTGATTTTCAACCGTCGGGGGATCAACCGGCGGCTATCGCCGAGTTGGAGCGGCGGGTGCGCGCAGGGGAGCAGCATGTGGTGTTGCTGGGGGCTACCGGCACCGGAAAGACTGCAACTATCGCTTGGTTGGCGGAGCGGTTGCAGCGCCCGATGTTGGTGATGCAGCCGAATAAGACGTTGGCTGCGCAGTACACCTCGGAGCTGCGGCAGTTTTTTCCAGATAACGCGGTGGAGTACTTCGTTTCGTATTACGACTACTACCAGCCCGAGGCGTATGTGCCGCAAACCGACACCTACATCGAGAAAGATTCCAGCCTCAATGAGGAGGTGGAGCGGCTGCGGCACTCTGCCACTAACTCCCTGCTGACTAGGCGAGATGTTATCGTGGTGGCTACCGTATCCGCCATTTATGGGTTGGGCACGCCGCAGGAATACGTAGACCGGATGCTCACACTGCGCGTCGGGCAGGAGTGGGAGCGGCTGGCGCTGCTTCGGCAGTTGGTCGAGATGCAGTATGTGCGCAACGATTTGGCGGGCACGCGCGGCACATTTCGGGTGCGCGGCGACACTATCGAGATATTCCCCATGTACGAGGAGATGGCGGTGCGCGCCGAGTTTTTCGGTGACGAGATAGAACTGCTCACCGTCATCCATCCGCTCACGGGGGAGATTGTGACGGAGAGTCAGGAGATGTACGTATTCCCAGCGTCGCATTACGTAGCGGGGGCTGAACGTATGGAGCGCGCTATCGCCGATATTGAGGCTGAGCTGGCGGCGCGGTTGCAGGAGTTTGAGACTCAGGGGAAGCTGCTGGAGGCGCAGCGGCTCAAGATGCGTACCACGTATGACTTGGAGATGATGCGCAACATCGGCACCTGTTCCGGCATCGAAAACTACTCGCGCCACATCGACGGGCGAGAGGTGGGCACTCCACCCAACTGTTTACTGGATTACTTCCCGGAAGATTTTCTGCTGGTGATTGACGAATCGCACGTCACGGTGCCGCAGATTGGGGGGATGTACGAGGGCGACATGAGCCGCAAACGCACCTTGGTGGAGTTCGGGTTCCGGTTGCCATCGGCGCTAGACAACCGGCCTTTACGCTTCGAAGAGTTCAAGGCGCGCATCGGCCAAACCGTTTACTCGTCTGCCACCCCCGGCCCATACGAAACTGGGCTAGCCGACGGGTTCGTAGAACAGATTATCCGCCCCACCGGGTTGGTTGACCCGGAGATAATAGTGAAACCCACCCGGGGTCAAGTGGATGATTTGACCAACGAGATTGCGCTGCGGGTTGAGAAAAACGAGCGGGTGTTGGTCACCACTTTGACGAAAAAGATGGCCGAAGACCTAAGCGATTATCTGGTGGAGCACGGCATCCGGGCGCGCTATCTGCACTCCGATATCGACACTTTGCGCCGCGTCGAACTGCTGCGTGAACTGCGGCTCGGTGAGTTTGATGTGCTGGTGGGCATCAACCTGCTGCGGGAGGGGCTGGACTTGCCGGAGGTGTCGCTGGTGGCGATTCTCGACGCGGACAAGGAGGGGTTCTTGCGTTCCACCCGCTCGTTGATTCAGACCACCGGGCGCGCCGCCCGTAACGTGTCCGGTCAGGTGTATATGTATGCCGACCACATCACCGCTTCGATGGCCGCCGCGATTGATGAGACGAACCGGCGGCGTGCGAAGCAGATTGCGTATAACACCGCCCACGGCATAGACCCCCAGCCGCTGCGCAAGAAAATCGCGGACATCACCGAGATGTTGGCTAGGGAGGAAGTCGATAATGAACACCTAGGTCGCAAAGCTGGGCGCGGTCGTGGCGGACAAGTGGGGGTGTTGGGAGCCAGACAGCTAGATCCTTCCAACCTAGCCGCCGGAGAACTCTCCGACCTAGTAGATGAACTCACCACCCAGATGCGCACCGCCGCCGAAAGCCTACAGTTTGAGCTAGCCGCCCGCCTCCGCGACGAAATAGCCGACCTAAAGAAAGCGCTCCGCGCCATGATAGAAGCGTCGCGGTGAGTAGGGAGGGCGAAATAGTGACGAAACACTGTGTAGCGGGGCGTAAATGCGGTATGCTCCCTTTAACGAGAATCCACTGGGTCACCCAGCGTGGAGTGGTCGCCGTTAGGTGTGGGTAACTCGATAAGAATGCCAGAAGGAGTTGGTGTCCGCAGTGCTCTTGTTGGAGACCCCACGTATGGATATCCATATCTATACCTGGGTGATTACTATTGTGGTGCTAGTAGGCATCATTGTGGTGGACGGCTTGGTGTTGCACCACGAAGAAAAGGTTCCCACCACTGCCGAATCGGCGCGCTCCACGCTGTTTTATATTGCGCTGGCGTGCGCGTTTGGGGTTGGCATAGGTCTTTTCGCCAACTGGGAACACGCCGCCCAATACTTCAACGGCTATCTGCTGGAGAAGTCGCTATCGGTTGACAACCTGTTCCTGTTCCTCATCATCTTGGAGAAACAGCGGGTGCCCCGCGAGTTGCAACACTTCGCTCTCACCATGGGTATCTTGGCGGCGCTGGTGCTGCGCGGCGGTTTCATCGCTTTGGGCGCAGCGTTGGTCGAAAACTTCGCTTGGATATTCTTCCTGTTCGGTGCGTATCTGCTCTACACCGCATACACCATCATGCGTGACTTCCGAAGTCACAAGGATGAAGCAGAACACAAAGGCGACGAGGGCATTTTCATGCACTGGATTAAAAAGGTGGTGCCCACCACTGGCACTTGGGAGCATGAGCGGCTCTGGGTGAAAGTGGACGGCAAGCACGCCTTTACGTTGATGTTCTTCACCATCGCGTCGCTGGAGTTGGCCGACTTGATGTTCGCGCTGGACTCAATCCCCGCAATCTTCGGCGTCACTCAGGAGCCATACGTGGTGTTCACCGCGTCCATCTTCGCGCTGATGGGGTTGCGGCAGTTGTTTTTCCTCATCGGCGACCTGCTGGAGAAGTTGCAGTACCTATCCGTCGGCCTGTTCTTCCTGCTGGCTTTCATCGGCGTGAAACTGATTCTGCACGCGCTACACCACTATCACATCATCGCTTGGGAAGTGTCCACTTGGGTATCGCTGGTGTTTATCGTGGTGGACTTGGGCATCACCGCGTTGATAAGCATCTGGAAATCGAGGAAGGACGCGCGGGAGGCGTTGGCACTGATTGACAACTGATACGTCGGCTAGTTGGGCTTCCCAACAGCAAGACGACCACCGCGTCAAAAACTGTCAGTGGTGCCAGATACGATAAATGCTATGGGCGATTCTCTGATAGTGCGCGGCGCGCGTGAGCACAACCTCAAAAACATCTCTTTGAGTTTGCCGCGCGACAAGATGATTGTCTTTACCGGCTTATCGGGTTCCGGCAAATCCTCGTTGGCGTTCGACACCATCTTCGCCGAGGGGCAGCGCCGTTACGTCGAATCGCTCTCGTCGTATGCCCGGCAGTTCCTAGGGCAGATGGATAAACCGGCGGTGGACTTCATTGAGGGGCTTTCGCCTGCGGTGTCGATAGACCAAAAATCCACCAGCCGTAACCCCCGCTCCACCGTGGGCACCATCACCGAGATATACGATTACCTCCGGCTGCTCTACGCCCGTATCGGAGTGCCGCACTGTCAGGTGTGCGGCGCTGCCATCACGAAACAGACCCCACAACAGATTGTTGACCAGCTGCTGGCACTGCCGGAGGGCACGCGCTTTCAAGTGCTGGCACCGGTGGTGCGCGGCCGCAAGGGGGAGTATAACGAGCTGTTTGGGCAGTTGGCCGGGCAGGGTTTTGCCAGAGCCCAGGTGGACGGTGAGGTTTATCAGCTTGCTACGCCGCCCACGCTCGATAAGCAGAAGAAACACGACATTGACGTGGTGGTTGACCGGGTGGCGGTGAAAGCTGCCGCCCAGCAGCGCATCACCGATTCGGTGGAGACGGCGCTGGAGTTAGCCGGGGGCATCATCACTATCGACTTTGTGGATAAGGGTGCCAAAGACCCGGAACGAGTGCGGCGTTTCTCCCGCGATCTCGCCTGCCCCAACGGGCATGACGTGGCCATTGAGGAGTTGGAGCCGCGCCAGTTTTCGTTCAACGCCCCTTGGGGAGCTTGCCCGGCGTGTACGGGGCTGGGTATCGCGTTGGAACCTGACCCCCGGCTCATCATCCCCGACGTGACTAGGAGTTTGAGTGAGGGGGCGATAGCGCCTTGGGCTACGCCGTGGGTGGCCTCACACTATCAACGGGTGTTTGAGGGGTTGGCCGATGGGGCAGGGTTCGACCTCAGCACCCCGTGGGAGGAGTTGCCGGAACCTGTTCGGGCGCTGCTGCTAAACGGGGTGAGCGACCCGGTGTATGTCACTTATCGCAACCGCTTTGGCCGCACCCGCACTTGGAGTCAGAAGTACGAAGGGGTGTTGCCCCACGTCAAGCGGCGCTATGAGGAAGCGGACACCGACTCGGCTAGGGAACGCTGGGGGCAATACATGCGGGAAATCCCTTGCCCCACCTGCAAGGGCGACCGGCTGAAACCGTCCAGTTTGGCGGTCACTATCGCCGAGCGCAACATCGCCCAGCTGGCGGCGCTCTCCATCGCGGAGGTGCGCACCTTCCTGCAAGCCCTAGAGTTGTCGGCGCGGGATGCCGTCATCGCAGAGCGGGTGTTGAAAGAGATTCAGGAGCGGTTACGGTTCCTGCTGGATGTGGGGTTGGATTATCTCACGCTGTCGCGCGCGGCAGGGTCGCTCTCCGGCGGCGAGGCGCAGCGGATCCGGTTGGCCACCCAAATCGGCTCTGGGCTTACCGGGGTGCTATACGTTTTAGATGAACCCTCCATCGGTTTACACCAGCGCGACAACCACCGCCTAGTGGAAACCCTTTTGCGACTACGGGATTTAGGTAACACTCTCATCGTGGTGGAGCACGATGAGGACACCATCCGTGCCGCCGACTGGGTGGTTGACATCGGCCCGGGAGCCGGGGAACACGGTGGCGAAGTGGTGGTGTCTGGCACGGTGGCCGACCTGTTGGCAGAACCGCGTTCCATCACCGGAGCGTATTTGACGGGTAAGCGTTCCATCCCCACTCCCACTACGCGGCGCGACGGCAACGGGGGCGCTGTCAGAGTGGTGGAGGCCGCAGAGAACAATCTGCGTCGTATCTCAGTGGCGTTTCCACTGGGCAAGTTCATCGCCATCACCGGGGTGTCCGGCTCCGGCAAATCCACTCTGGTCAATCAGATTCTCTACACCGAGTTGGCGCGTCGCATCTACGGCGCGAAAGCCATCCCGGGGGCGCATCGCACCATCACGGGCACAGAGCACATCGACAAGGTGATTCATGTTGACCAATC
>JAITED010000025.1 GCA_031282235.1 Propionibacteriaceae bacterium
GAGACCTTAGTCGGGCGGGCAGTGGGGGATGAGGAACCTAGGGGGGAGCAGGTGGAGGTTGAAGGAGTGGCGGAGTTAGAGGTTGGGGGAGCGGTAGCTCAGGTAGTGGAGGATGAGGAGCCGACGGGGGAACCGGTGGAGGTTGAAGAAGTGGTGGAGTTAGAGGTTGGGGGAACGGTAGGGCAAGAGGTTGGGGAAGCGGAGTCCACTGCTACTGCGGCGACCGTAGTCGGGCGGGCAGTGGGGGATGAGGAACCTATGGGGGAGCAGGTGGAGGTTGAAGGAGTGGTGGAGTTAGAGGTTGGGGGAACAGTAGGGCAAGAGGTTGAAGGAGTAGCGGAGTTAGAGATTGGGGAAGTGGTAGCTCAGGTAGTGGAGGATGAAGTGGCGACGGCGGAGCAGGTGGAGGCGGTGGCAGCGGTACGGTCAATGGCGGTGGATGCGGGACGGACGCGGGGGCAGTCGACGGGGAATGCAGAGCGGGCGCAAGCGCTGGCGCTGTATCGGCGGTATCGACCAGATACGTTTGATGAGGTTATTGGGGAGGAACATGTCACGGGGCCGTTGAAGCGGGCGCTGGCTAACAATCGCGTCAATCATGCGTATCTTTTTTCGGGGCCGCGCGGGTGTGGCAAGACGACTAGTGCGCGTATTTTGGCACGCTGCCTCAACTGTGAACAGGGGCCGACGGCTACTCCTTGTGGGGAGTGCCGCAGTTGCCGGGAGTTAGCTACCGGCGGGCCGGGTTCCGTTGATGTGATTGAGATAGACGCGGCTTCGCACGGGCAGGTTGATGATGCCCGTGACCTACGTGACAAGGTGTATTACGTGCCGGTCAACTCGCGCTACAAGATTTATATCATCGACGAAGCGCACATGGTTACCACGCAGGGGTTCAACGCGCTGTTGAAAGTGGTGGAGGAACCGCCGCCCCACGTCAAGTTCATCTTCGCTACCACTGAGCCGGAGAAAGTGATTGACACCATCCGCTCGCGCACCCATCACTATCCGTTCCGGTTGGTGCCGCCGAAAGTGATGCAAATCTATCTGAAAACCATCTGTGATGAAGAAGGCGTTAGCGTTGAAGATGGGGTGTTGCCGTTGGTAGTACGAGCCGGGGCTGGGTCGGTGCGCGATTCGCTCTCGGTGCTCGACCAACTGCTGGGTGCTGCCGGAGCTAACGGGGTTACGTATAAACACGCCTCAACTCTGCTCGGCTACACCCCGGAGTGGCTGCTGGACGAACTGGTGGACGCTTTCGGTAACGCCGACGGCAAAGGCGTGTTTACCGCCGTTGACAGGGTGATTGAGGTGGGGTTAGACCCCAGACACTTCACCGAAGATTTGTTGCAGCGCCTGCGAGACCTCATCATCGTAGCGCGGGTGCCGGAAGCTGTGAGTTCCGGGTTGCTCGACCTCCCCGAACAGCAGGCTGTGAAATACGCCGAACAGGCCGACAAACTAGGCGCTGGGGAACTGACGCGCGCCGCTGAAATCGTAGCCGATGGTTTGACGGCGATGCGCGGGACAACAACCCCTAGGCTGCACCTAGAGCTGCTGTGTTCTCGGGTGCTACTGCCCAGTTCCGACTCCGGGGCACGTTCCATACTGGCGCGGGTGGAACGTTTAGAGAAAACGATAGCCGCTGGCGGGCAGACGCCCCCTAGCGGGGCGATACGCCCGGGGCTACCAGTTACGCAATCTCCGGTGGGGCAGCGCCCGGTGGTGCAGCCCGGAGTGGTGCAACCTCCAACGACGCAACTTCCGGCGACGCAACCCCCAACGACGCAACCTCCGGCAGTACCACGCCCAGTGGTACAACCTCCGGAGATGCAACCGGCAGCAGCGGTTGCTACGCAAACCTCGGCAGCGTGGCAACAGCGCCCGCCGGATGTGCAGCGCCCGCCTAGTGGTCAGGTTTTACGCGAACAACCAGTGCCGACGCCACCCCAACCACCCGTAGCCCAACCCCCAGCTGCAACGAGCGATGTCACTGGGGTGTGGAGCCGGTTGCTGGCGGCGCTCATGGAGAAGAAGGTTTACCGCGCCTTGTTGTCGCAGTTCCAGCCGGTGGATATTGACGGCGATGTGCTGGTGATAACGTCACAACCGTCTTTGGTGCAGAGCCAAGGGGCGCGCGCTGCCGAGGTAGCGACTCAGATACTGCCCCGGGTCAGTGGTGGTGCGATACGGCAAGTGCGCGTAGTTGCTACTGGTATGGGCGCTCCACCCCCCGCAACCCCAAGCGCTCCGGCTATCGGGGCAACTTTCGCGCCGGCGGGGTCGGATAACTTAGGCGGTGTTTCGGGTCAGGCTGCGCAAAGCACTGGATATACCACTGGATATACCACTGGATATACCCCGCCCCCAGCGGCAACGCCCCCCCCTGCGGCATCCCGTCCAGCATCCACTCCGACGCCGATTTCTTCGCAATCCCAAGCTAACAACGCCATCCCCGTCCCCGATGAGGAGTTCGAGGCTAGCGACGACGACGTGACGATTGTGGCAGCGGATGCTGTAGGGCTGCTCGCAAAAGCGTTTGGAGCTGAGATAATCTCCGAGGAGGGGGCGTAGTGTGTCAGCTGGTGTTCCACTAAAATCATCAAACCAACGTAAAAGCATGAAAAGTGCGAAAGGTATATCGGAGGTCAGCTATGTTTCCTGAAGGTTTTGATTTCAACGACCTATTGGCGCAGGCGCAACAACTGCAAGAACAGATGCTCAACGCGCAATCGCAGTTACAGGCCACCAGCCACGTCGGCACGTCCGGCGGCGGGTTGGTGTCAGTGGTGTTACGCGGTGACGGCGAGTTGGAGCGCGTAGACATTAACCCCGCCGCAGTGGATTTAGACGACCTAGAAGCGCTCGGCGACCTCATCGTGGCGGCCTTCCGGGATGCCAACGCCCAAGTGAAAACTGCCGCCACCGCCGCGCTGCCGCAAGTTCCCGGTTTTGACCCCTCTCAGTTGGGTTTGTAAGGGTGGCTATGTACGACGGAGCTATCCAGAACCTCATTGACCACTTCGCCCGACTGCCCGGCATCGGGCCGAAGTCGGCGCAGCGTATCGTGTTCTGGATGCTGGACCAGAGCGCGGAAGATGTGGCAGAGTTCTCCGCCGCGCTCACGCAGTTCAAAGCCGAAGTGCATTTTTGTCAGGTGTGTTTCAGCGCCTGTGAGGGCGATATCTGCCGCATCTGTGCCGACGAGCGCCGCGACCACAGCGTAATCTGCGTAGTGGAGGAGTCCAAGGATGTGTTTGCGATAGAGCGCACCCGGGAGTTCCGGGGCCGCTATCACGTACTTGGTGGCCACCTTTCGCCCATCGACGGCAGTGGCCCCGAAAACCTACACTTGCGCGAACTGATGTCCAGACTCGCTGTCGAACCGGTCACTGAAATCATCATCGCCACCAACCCGAACGTGAACGGCGACGCCACCTGTGCCTACATCACCCGGCTGCTGCGCCCCTTTGCGGACATAAAAGTGAGCCGTCTAGCCTCCGGGCTACCGGTGGGTGGCGATTTGGAGTACGCAGACGAAGTGACGCTTGGCCGGGCTTTCAGTGGCCGTACTGCACTTTAACAAGGAATAATACGAAACATTGCTTACGAAAACCGCCGCCGGAGGTTTTACGTATTCACGCCCCGACCACTGCGGCGTTACGCATCTGCGCCTGATAGCGCATCACGTCCTCTAACAGCACCAACCGGTGTTTGCGGGGGCGTTCGTATGCAATCTGCCCCTCGTCCAACAGCCGTACTAAAGTGGGGCGGGAGATGCCGAGCAGTACGGCGGCTTCCGACGTGGTGAGCCGAGCCGTCACTCCGCTCAAAGCCACCCCCATCTGCTCTGACCAGATGGAGACCGCAGTACGCAACGTCTGCACAGTTTCGGTTGTGAGCGGCACCGAATGGTCACCAGCGCTCAACATCAACCCGTCCGGGTGTGCGGTGAGCAGGGAATCCAAATCCTGTAATCCACCCATATCGTGTGGGGGGAGCACTACGTGTTGTGCAGCATCGACGGTCACAGCCATCAGACAACCATACCTTCGTGTTGCGCTGCGCGGTTACAAAAAGCAGAAAACGGACAGTTTGCGTTGTGCTCATGTAATGTGCGGATTAGGCGGGTTCGTCGGTGGTCAATAGTTTTCCGTCGATGGATGCGACCCGCGCGGTGGCTCGTACTGCGCGTACTCCAGGGGCGCACAGCGTCGCCGCAGTGGCTATAAACATCACCACTCCGCAGGCAATCATGGTTTGGTGAATACCGATGAGGCTTGACACCGGGGCGGCGATGATTAACCCCAGTGGGCCGAGACAGATGGAACCGAAGGCGTCGTATGCTGCAACCCGCGAGAGCCTGTCAGGTGGCACTTGGGTCTGTAGCGTGGTTGCCCACTGCACGCTGAATATTTGGTTGCCAAACCCGGCGCAAAACATGGCCAATACGGCTGACCAGAGCGGCGCGGACAACCCCAACAGTGTGGTTGGGAAAGCCCAGAACAGCAGTAACATCACTCCGGCGAAGATGGGGCGGCTGGGCCTCCACAGGAACGACACCAGCACCCCGATGATAGCTCCACTGGCCTCACCGGCTAGCACTTTCGCCCAAGCCTGCGGGCCACCCAGCTCCGTCTCCGAAAGGTACGGCCCCAGAACGCCGTGCGCCGCCTCCAACATCATTACGATTACCGAGAACGACAGTATCGTCACCCACAACCACTGCCGACTACGGAACTCGCCCCAGCCAGCCGCCAACTGTTTCAGCATTGATTCGGAGGTGCCCGCCGGGGCAGGTAGCGGCGGCAACAACATAGTGAGTACCACGCCGCAGAAGTAGACCGAGCCAGCTATCACCATAGCCACCCCGCCGCCTAAGAATGCCACCACGGCACCGGCCGCAATCAGCCCGAACAGCTTAGCGATGCTCATACCCATCGCCAGCCAAGAGTTCCCCTGCTGCAAAAACTGCGGCGGTGTCACTTCGGGGATGATGCCGGTCAACGCCGGATAAATCACCGAACTAGCGATACCCCCCAGCACCGCCAGCGAGCAATACGCCCAGAGGCTACGCACGTCAAGCAACATCAGCACGCCCATAGACGCCCAAGACACAAAATTGACGCTCTGCCCCACCCGTAAAACCCACACTCGCGGCAACCGGTCGGCAATCACGCCCCCAAACAGTGCGAGCAGTACCTCCGGGAAAGTCTGTGCTACCAGCACTAGCGATAGGAACGTCTTATCGTTCCCAGTCAACTGCAAAATGCCGAACGCTAACGCCACTGGCTCGAACGAAAATCCCAGCATGTTGAGGGTACGCGCAGCTAGCAGCACCGTGAATGGACGGTGCCGCAACAACTCCAAGTTAGACGCGCGCACAGCTAACCATCGTTGCACGTTTTGGCGCAACTGTCGATTCGGGCGCAATTTAGAATGTTCGCTTATCATCCGGCGAATCATCAGCCCAAATCTGGGCGAGTTTTGCTGCGGGTTACTGCTGCGATACGACCCGTTAGCTAACGCACGTATACGCGCTGCACCCGGGGCGGGATAAGGGCAGTGACCTCGTAGGGAATGGTGTCCATGACGGCGGCGAGTTCGGCAGCGTCTATGGATTCTTCGCCCATGCAGCCCAGCCAGATTACGTCGTCTCCGACCTGGATGTTGGGGGTTTCCTCGCCCAAATCAAGCATGGTTTGGTCCATGCAAATCCGCCCTACTACGGGATACGATTTACCGCCGATGAGCATCCGCCCCCGGTTTGAGTTCAGCCGCGAGAAGCCGTCGGCGTATCCCACGGGTACGGTGGCGATCCAAGTGTCGGTGGGAGCCGTCCAAGTGCGCCCGTATCCCACGGTGTCACCGGCGCGGATTTGTTTGATGAATGAAACTTTGCTGTAAAGCGTCATGACCGGCACTAGGTCTACGGTGCGCGGCGTTTCGGGGTCGGGGTAGTAGCCGTATGCCATGATGCCGGGGCGTACCATAGTGAGCCCGTCCAGCGGATGCCCGAGCACTGCGCCAGAGTTGGAGGCGTGTACCAGTTCCAGTGGCTCGAACCCGGAGGCGGAGAGCATCCGTTGAATGGAATCGGCCACCGCTCCGAATGAACGCAGTTGGGCGGTGGTGAAATCCTCGCCAGCAGGGGTATCGCTGCTGGGTAAGTGGGTGAACACCCCCTCCAGATACAGGTTGGGGTCGCTCGACATACGCTGCGCTAGCCTGATGGCGTGCTCTGGGGGGCAGCCGACCCGCCGCATCCCCGTATCGACAGCCAGTTGCACCGCTGCGGTGAGGCCAAGGGCGGCGGCGGCTTCGCTCGCCTCTGTGATAGTGGCGTCATCCACCACGGTGAGCGAGATGTCGTTTTCCAGTGCGGTGGGCAGTTCCGCGGTGAATGACGGCGTGAACTTCAGAATCGGTAGCGTTATCCCGGCGGCGCGCAGTTCCACCCCCTCTGGAACCGTAGCCACTCCCAACCAATCAGCTAACTTTTCTTCCTGCACAAACTGCGCCACCGGAATCGCCCCATGCCCGTAAGCGTTAGCTTTGATGGCCAGCAAGATTTTTAGGTCGCCAACTCGTTCTCGAATGCTGACGAGATTGTGCTTAAGGTTGCGCAGATTTACCCGCGCATAGGTCTGATACAACACAGTGAAATGATTCTACTCACATTGGCCGGAAAGCATAGTCGGTTG
>JAITED010000129.1 GCA_031282235.1 Propionibacteriaceae bacterium
ACCCATCACTCTCAACCTGCGGTGCCCCCAGTGGGACTCGAACCCACGACCTAAGGATTAAAAGTCCTCAGCTCTGCCAACTGAGCTATAGGGGCCTGACTAGTCTACAACTACATGAGACGATAGATGGTATGGGAACCACTGCTTGGGGATTCTGGCTCATTATCGGGGTCGGGTTGGTGCTGCTCGTGGTGGCGGCGCTGGTTGACCGGCGCGACCGGATTCGGAAAACACACGCTAGGCCGGGGGTGGATGATACGCAGGACGCTCCGGAGTATGTGCTGGAGGATGAGCTAGCGGCGGGGCGATTGCCGCCGCTGCCGACTGCGGTAATCGCACAAGAAAATGACGCTCCGCATCTCGCGCTACGGCTGTTAGACAGCCGGTTAGCCACGTATACCGGCGGCAACAGCGTGGTGTACGACGCCGCCGTGTTGGTGCTCACCCATGCTGCAATCTCCGACATCCGCGAAGTGATACGGGTGTTGCAGCGCGCCGCCGCGGCTCACACCCCGTTGATACTCGCGGCCAGCACCGTATCCACTGCGGTACACGAAACCCTTGTCGCCAACCATCTCGCCGGAAAACTCACCCTCCAGGTGCTCTGCGACGGCTCTGAAGAAGAAACTGAACTCGCCGCTTTAGCTGCGCTCAGCAACGCCATCCCCATCACGCGGGAGGATTTGATTGCCGATGCCCTGCCCCCGGAGGTCTACGGACACTTAGCGCTGAGCGTCGCCACCGCTGATCCGCCGCGAGTTTGGGTGGTGCGCGCTAACCCGACACCAATTCCAAATACGGATTAGATGTTATGCACTACCCAGCTGGCCCCTCGGGGGTATCGAAGCGCTGGCACACAGAGACCCAAATCACTTGGTTGTGACTATGAACGCCGCCTCGCAGAGGGCACAACATAGAGTCTCAACTAGAGCTTTAGCCACCTGTTTGCGATGCCCCCGGCGACGCGATAGCGTCTACTCGTCCGCAGGGATTGAGCGAGTGTGGCACCCTCACTGGTGCCGGGGAAGACACTCGGTCTCCCTGCGGATAGTTTTAATACCGGAGTTACCAGCAAGTGCATAACTTTTCTATACGTATATATGGCGGCGCGTTCGACAATTGCCGTATTGCTAACGTACTATGGGTCAGCGGGTCACGGTTACGCGACCCTCGGGAAGCACTGATTCGTCGGCGCTTTCGTAAAGTCCCTGTCGTCCAGAGGTCTAGGACCCAGCCCTTTCAAGGCTGTAACGGCGGTTCGAATCCGCTCGGGGATACCAAAACATAAAGGCTTGTGGAATGCCGGTTAGGGCGCCGTTCACACTTTAACACTTTACGAATCGCACTCACTCTTTATGATAAGTGCGCATTCTGTCGTACCAAGTGCGCGGCAGCGTCATCAGGCGGTCGCCGATGGGGCGCCCGAAGAATACGCCGACAGAAGCTCCGGCGGCGATGGCGAGCCCGATACCCAACGCCACCCCCAACGTATTGATGCCCAGGCTCATGTCGGCGGCGATATTCACCGTACCCACCATCTGAATCATGGCGTAATACAACCGCGAGCCGGGCACCAGCGGAATCATGGCTGCGGCCACTATGGCGAACCCGGGGATGGCTGTTTTCCGTACCAACAGCGTAGCCAGCAACGCAGCCGCGAACGCCCCGACGAAGTTGGAGGCGATGGGGCCAAACCCGGAAGTCAGCGTCATCGCGTATCCCACCCGAGCCAACGCAGCCATGGCGCTCGCTAGCACGATAGTGCGCCCATTGGCGTAGTTACCGACGAGATATACGGCGGCCAGCGCCGTCGCCCCGATGACCTGCACCGGCAAAGCCCCTTGTGTCAGCGGGGTTGCCGAGATGTAAACCTCTAGCCCGAAGCGGTTCAACACGATGAGGCCAGAGACCAACCCGGCGACGATACCGCCGGTGAGCATCACCACTTGCAGCAGCCGCGCGGTGGCGGTGACGTAGTTGGTGTCGATGGCGTCCTGCACTGCCGCCACAAACTTCATCCCAGCCACCAACTGCCACAAGCAGCCCAAAGCCACCAAAGTTGGGTCCACCCCGTCGAAAAACTCAATACGCCCATTCGCCCAACTCGCAAACGCGGCGAACCCCACCGCGAGCCAAGCGCCGGATAGCTGTAGGAAGAACGGCGGCAGCGCGAACCGCATCATGGCGCGCATAAACAGGTTGAGCAACACCCCTGTGACTAGGGCAATCAGCAGCATCCGTGGCGAGGTGGTGTACATCAACTGGATGCTCACGCTAATCAGCGACTCGCCGAGAATCGCCACCCAAACCGGATACGGCAACGGCGTCGCCCGGATGGCATCAAGGGCGCGCATCGCATCCCCCAACGGCTTGCCCCGTACAATCTCCTCCACCAACCGCCCCACGGTCTCCACTTTGGACAGGTTCGCCACTACGGTTTTTACAATTCGCACGCTGGTAATCGGCGGCAACCCGCCCCCCGGATAATACGACGCAATAATTGAAGTGTGCGTAATATCCACTTGGGCGCGTGCCAAACCGTATGCCGTAAGAATCCGTCGCATGGTGAGGATGGTGTCTTGGGTGCTCATGCCGGACCCGAACAACAAATCACCGATACGCAGCGTCAACTCCACCGCCAACCCCTCGGTGGTGGACGGCAGTTGCCCCGTAAGCCCCAACTCGCTCATCGAAACGTGCCGGAACATCTGCGCATCGGGCGTTAAGATACCCGTATCGTCATCTGGACGCTGATTCACACCTCCATGTTGCCATGAATGCGAGCCAACCAAAAAGTGTCGCTGGCGCGGTACTGCCGAATCCGTTATAGATGTGTATGAAAGTGACTTTTGGACGTTTTGAACAAAATCGTTAAAAGATACTCCCAAACAAAGAAACCCCGAAAAGCGCAAGTATCAACACCACAGCGATGCCGATAAACGGAATAAGCAGTTAGGCCCGGGTTTCTCAACTGCGGCCAACTGGTACTCAAATGTATTCAATTTGCTACCCAACCGGGGAAATAGAGTATCCCACCTTGTCAAATGGGGAATCAGAAGGGCAACTAAAAATGTCAGTGGCCGCTGCTACGCTTCAAGATACTGAACAAAAGTCAAAAAATGCGGCGGGGATTTCACTCCGTCCACAGAAAGTGAGGAAAAAATGATAATTGTTAATGACAGTAAAAACCCGCGGTTCGTGATGCGCTACCAAGGGCGCGTTCACGAAGCCGACACGCTAGATGCTCTGGTTGACGTTTTGCAGCCAGGGTACAGCGACATACCAAAATGGTTCCCAAACGATGTTGCCGAAAAATCGTTGGAGGCAAGGTCGATTATTGCTACGCAACATATCCCATTTTTGCGTGAAATCTATTTAGCTAATGCGTTAGATGAAGCAGGGGTGGAGTATGGGCAGTGGATGTATGACGATGATGGCGTGCTGAAAATGGCACAAGCCGCTGAAGATAACGGCCTAGCACCGTATTCCCAGTTAGTTCAATACTTGTCCACCAACCCGGTATTCCCGGTATTAGCGGGTGAAAAGTGGGACTACAAGGTGCGCCTCGTGCTACTAGCAAACGCTTATGTATCGCATGAGGTTGAAATGTCGCCACCTACCGGCAACGTCATCATCATTAACCCATTAACCGACCTGACTTTACTGCAAACTATGCAGGAAGTCGGTGTAATCGAATTCTATGTTCTCGCTCCCGGTGACGCTAAAGAGTTCGAAGGTGAAGATGAGGAGGATAAGGAGGATGAGGAAGATGAGGGTGTTTTCTAAACACCCCCGGCTTCCGTGGCTCAAACGGCAGAGAAAAAGGAATACGTTTATACGCTTGCGGTTTTCTCGAAATCTAGTAGGGCGGCTTTGATGTGGGGGCCGAAACCGTATGCTCCTACCCCGCCGGAGGCGGGAACCACCCGGTGACAAGGGACGAATAGCGCTATTAGGTTGTGCGACATCGCGGAGCCTACCGCGCGGGCTAACCGCGCGGCGGGGGCTCCGGGGCTGCCGCCCATAGTGGCCACTGTCAGGGCGGCCAGTTCGCCGTAGGTCAGCGGGGCGTGCTGCTTACGCAAAACTTGCCACACCGCTTGTCGAAATGGGGGGCCGGGTTGCCGTACTGGCACTTTACCAATGGCGGCGATGTCGCCGGCACAGTACGCAGCCAACGGTTCGGCCAGCCACTTCGGCGGGGCGGCATCCGGCGGCGACACCCGTAACTTAGCAAGAGTCGCGCTGTCATACGCTAACCGCTCCCACAGCGGCGCGAACCCGAAGAACCCAGCGGCAACAACTACCTGCTCATTCGGGTCGTATACGATGCTCAGAGTGCCGCCGGGCGTATCGTATTCGCAGTGTTTGAGTTGGCTCATCAGTCGGCCGCCGCTGCAATCGGGTGTTTCCACCCCAACAGTATTGCGGTCTCGTGCGCGATAGCGAACGCCTCACGTTGTTGAATCACGAACACTGGAATCGTGGAGTGCGTGGTTGAGATAATCCGGGAACGCACCGTGGAGTGAGTTTTCTCATTAATGGCTTCGTTTAGCTCCACGCCGAGGCACGCCAGTCGGTCGCACACCGCTTTGCGGAGCCGGTGATCCTGCTCACCAGCGGTGCCGGTGAACGAAATGGCTTGTGCGCCGCCCAAAACGACATGGAAAGCTGCGATGGATGAAACGATACGGTGTACACAGATGCCGATAGCCAACTGGGCGCGCTCGTCGCCCGCGTCAGCGGCAGCCCACACTTCGGTCATCGTCGGCAGCCCGGTTAGCCCCAAAATGCCCGACTCCTCCTGTAGCAGCCGGTCAAACTCTGCGATACTCATGCCGGTCTGCTCCATCACGTAGCGGTGAATACCGGGGTCAATTGAACCGCTGGCGGTACGCATCGGCAGCCCCTCAATGGGGGTAAACCCGGTGGACACTTCGATAGGATGCCCGGAGTCAACCGCCGAGATGGACGACCACCGCCCCAGATACACGATGATTTGCTTCAGTTCATGCCGCCCGGTGAGCAGCGATACCCGCTCCGCAACGTAGCGGTGTGTGGGCCCGTGAAAGCCGAACTTACGCAGATGCAGCCGGTCAGAAAGCTCCCTGGGCAAGGCGTATTTCGCCACTGCCGCCGGGAGTTTTGCGAAGAAAGCCGTATCAAACACCGCCACTTGGGGCACCCCAGGTAGGCACTTTTCCGCAGCTCGGATGCCCGCAAGCGCCGCCGGATTGTGGGCTGGTGCCAGTGGGGTCAACTCTGTGATGGTTTTAATCACCTCATCGTCTACGAACTTAGCTTTTGAGTAGCGGTCGGCACCGTGGATGATACGGTGCGTAACCGCTTGTAGCGACGTCAACTGAATGCCTTGGTCTGCAATCATGCGCAGTGCGATAGTGAGCGCGGCTTCGATATCGGGGATGTTTTGGTCACTTAAATGGATTTGCGGGGATGCGGTTTCATGCCAGATTTCCCCCGCGTCCGGTTTCCCGATACCCCGCACTCTCCCATGCGCCAGCGGGTCTTTAGTTTCAATATCAAATACGTAATACTTCAGTGTGTTCGCGGCTACTTTTAATACCAGAATGGGGCCAGTCATTTCTCTCCTGTTTTTAGTGTTTCGTTTCGCCAAACGTTTAGGTTTGCGGCTGTTTAGGCCATGACGAAGAATCGCACGTAGATGTAAATCCAGGCGATGCCAACGGTAAGTAAAGTGACGGGGATGCCGTACTTAGCGAACTTCCAGAAACTGATTTTCTTTCCGGCGGTTGCGGCCAAGCCGAGAACCACGACGTTAGCCCCGGCAGCCACACTAGTCATGTTGCCTCCGAGGTCGGCACCGAATACGAACGCCCACCATAACGGGCTTGCTGCGCCCGAATGTTGGGTAGCGGCGACCATCTCCGAGACGATGGGCACCATAGCGGTGGTGTAAGGGATGTTATCGACTACCGCGCCGATACCGGCAGAACCAACCAGTAGCCCGGTAACCCCCGCGAGTTCATTGCCAGCCATCAATTCTGCGGCAAAATCGCCCAACAGGCCGATGACACCAATTTTGACCAGCACTCCAACCAATACGAACAGCGCCATGAAAAACGCCAGCGTTGTCCATTCGACTTCAGCGAGAAACTGGTGCGGTTTGGAGCGTGATACCAGCACCATTAACCCTGCGCCCAACATCGCCACTATCGGCGGGTCGAAAGGCACTACTTCATGTAGCCCAAACACCACCATGATGATGGCCAGCACCACTAGGCAGCGTATCAGCAGCCCCATGTTGGGGATGGCGTCCACCGGATCAACGTCCCCCAACGCCTCCTCCACATCAATAGCTTTGCTCATCTCTTTACGGAACATGAACGCCAACACCCCGACGAGTACCACCAGCAGAATGATGGTCAGCGGCAGCGAGTACACCAAAAAATCGGTGAATGTGAGGTCGGCTCGGGAGGCGATAATCAGGTTGGGCGGGTCGCCGATTAGTGTGGATGTACCGCCCACGTTGGCTGCGAAAATGAGCGATAACAGATACGGGGTGGGCGAGATTCCCAACCGTTTACACACCGATAGCGTGACTGGTGCCACCAGCAGCACCACGGTCACGTTGTCGAGAATGGGCGAGAAGAACGCGGTCACCAAAGTGAGCACAATTAGCAGCCGGATGGGGCGTCCTTTCGACATCCGCGCTGCCCACAGCGCAATGAACTCAAACAGCCCGGTGTGCCGCAGCACACTCACCACAATCATCATCCCAAACAGCAGGAAGATGACAGACCAATCGACGCCCGTGTGTTCGTTGAAAAACGCCGATTCCGCATCAACCAGCGCCCCATCCGCGCGAAACAACCCCAGCAACGCCATCGCCGCCACCCCACCGAGCGCCGCCGCCACCCGATGAATCTTCTCCGTAGCAATCAGCGCATACGAAACCCCAAAGATGACTACTGCGATGCTGGCGATTAAATCCATACCACTCCTGCCTACACTGGGTTTTGTGGGAACCCCTAGTATACCGGGGGTCACGCCTGTTAAACATTCCATTTATAGGCAGGTCGCATGTACTGGCGTTAACTAGTTGCCAGCCACTCTAGGACGCTGCGGCGGCGAATGCCGTCGTATGACTGTGGGGGTTCACGATCCATGGTCAGCAGGAGTCGCGTATCGAAACCGGGCAGGGAACGTAACGGAGCTAGTTCTCGTTCTAAAGTTGCGGGGTTATTGACATCAAACGCTACTTGGATGAACGTTGTTTCGCTATCGTTTTCCACTACGAAATCGACTTCAGTACGCCCGACACTACCGCTGTAAACCTTGCCTCCCCGGCGCAGTAACTCTAAATAGACCACGTTTTCTAGGACATGCCCCGCGTCAACGGGTTTCGCGCCCAGTAGCGCCCTACGCAAACCGACATCAACTGCGTAATACTTAGTACCAGATTCGAGCAACCGTTTACCTTTGACGTCCCAACGTCGCGCCGGATAAACCAGATGCGCATCAGCCAAAGCCGCAACGAACCCCTCCACGGTGGGGCGACTGATTTTGCGCCCGGCGCTGGTCATAGTATTCGCAATACTGTTCACCGACACAACACTGCCGATAGCGGAGTAGAGAAACTCCGCAACACTGCGCAACTGCCCCACATCAGCCACCCGCCTAGCAGCAGCCACATCGCGCAGCAAAATCGTGTCAAAAACACTTTCAAGATACTGCCGCACATCAGTATCACTGTCGAGAGTTAAAACAAACGGAAAACTACCATGACGAATATAGTCATCGTACAAATCGCGTAACCCTACCGCAGCCCCAGTGCCACCACGGGCAGCAACATACTCCGAGAACGAAAGCGGCAATAAACCCAGCTCGACATAACGCCCAGTCAGCAGCGAAGCAAGCTGCCCTGCAAGCAACGCCGAACTCGAACCAGTGAGATACAGGTCAACGTTAGGCAGAATAAACAAACCATCAACAACCCGCTCAAACTCTGTCGCATTCTGGATTTCATCAATGAATACGTAATTAGCTTGCGCGGGCACCAACTGCGACACGATATGGTCATAGAGCCGTTTAGGGTCAGGCAGCAGTTCAAGATACGCCGGGTCTTCCAGATTGATAGCAACAATGCTGTCCGCAGGAACACCAGCCGCTTTAAGCCGCTCCCGAAACATGTACAACAAAGTTGACTTTCCACAACGCCGCACCCCAGTCACCACTTTGATAACATCCCGATTCTGCCAACGCGCCAACCACGCCAACGGCACTGGACGATCAACCAACTCAGCCATACTGCAAATCTACCTGCAAAAACCGCCAAAAATAAAACAAATTGTAAATGTATTTGCAGTTTTTATTACAAGCATAACAAACATAATCCGGCTTCTAGCAGAGCTTTTGTCTGGCACGGCTATAGAATTACGGGATTTACTAGGGGGTACGCTATCTCACTACGGTGGGTTGTTTGCGAATCTTTGACTCGCCCCTATGACTAGGGCTTTCGTGCCCCGAATTTTGTGGACTGGAAAGTTAGCACACCTTAAGCGGCGGTTTTAGCACATCCCCCGGCCTGTAGGGAATAGGGGGGGGATTAGAGGAGCCCCCATTCGCGTACCCGTCGTTCTGCTTTCGCTCGTAACATCTCAAAGGCGTCCTTATAGTCGTCCACTACAGAGAGTTTGAGGTCTTGAGCGAGGAGGTATTGCTGCCAGAAGCCCGCGTCCCAGGCGTTCAAGTGACGGTCGGGGTCATCGTAGTAGGCTTTCTCCCGGTGAGGGAATGTGTCGTAGACGAACTGCTTCAGCAGGT
>JAITED010000026.1 GCA_031282235.1 Propionibacteriaceae bacterium
TGGTGCCCTACCCTAACCCGGCAGTGATCCGGCTAGCTGATGGCAGCGTCAGCGGCGAGTTGAAACCTGCGGTAGGCGGCACGCTGCCCAACCAGATTTGGAACGGACAACTGCCCGCCCCGAAATTGCCGCTGCCTGAAGTGGTGCCGTCGCCGAAAGCTAGCGTTTCACCAACCCAGACGGACAGTGCTGACCCAGCGGAAGCGGGTACGGATACGGAAACCGGTACGGATACGGATACGAGCGCGGAGTCGAGCGCCGACGTATCCGATGCTGGCGAGGGCAGTGAAACTGAAACCACTGCGGACAACGAAACAGAAGCGGGTGAATGATGAGTCAACAACCTATCGCGGCATCGCGCGCCCTCACCATGCGCCGACGTATCTGGATATTTGGCATAGTGATGGCGGTTTTGGCGACTACTGCTATCGTGCGCTCCCTCTGGGTGCAGGGCATCGATGCCACCGGTGCTGCTGCTCAAGCGGCGGACAACATGACCATGTCGCGCCGCATTGAAGCGACCCGGGGCTCTATCACTGACCGCAACGGGGTGGTGCTCGCAGAGGACTACGCTGTGGTGCGCCTAATCGCTGACCCTTGGAACATCCAGACCAACGGGATCGTCGGTCGGGAGCTCAGTGCGGATGAAAAAGCCGAAGCCGCCATGGCGCCACTCGCTATCTCCAAAATCCTGTTGAAGTATCTGGGGGGATCCCTCAACGACTACCTGTATCACCTCACCCGTACCACGTTCGATGATGGGGAACCCAACCAGTACGAACTGATAGCCAGCAACGTGGCGCTGTATACGTATCAGCAGATTAAAGCGGAGATGAACGCCGGTTGCAACGACAACGTAGTGGGCGGTTGCT
This sequence comes from Propionibacteriaceae bacterium, assembly GCA_031282235.1. GTDB lineage: Bacteria > Actinomycetota > Actinomycetes > Propionibacteriales > Propionibacteriaceae > WRGV01. The sequence goes on from JAITED010000026.1 coordinate 873, forward strand.
ACTACGGAGTGGGCATGGAGGCGACCCCGAAGCGTTCCTATCCAGGGGGCATGATCGCCTCAAACGTGGTGGGATTCACGTTGGCTGATGAAAACGGTAACCGTAACGGCGCCGCCGGAGTGGAACAGTTCTTCGACACCAGACTCTCCGGTGTGGATGGCACCGAGACGTACCTCTCCTCCAACTACGGCGTCATCCCCTTTGCGGATTCCACCCTGATTCCGGCACAGAATGGGATGGACGTACAACTCACCATAGATTCTGAACTGCAGTACGCCATTCAGCAGGAGTTGCAGGCAGCGGTGTTGCGTAGCGGAGCCCAGCAGGGTTGGGCTATCGCCATGAATGTGAAAACCGCCGAAGTGCTAGCCCTAGCCAACTACCCGACGTATGACCCGAATGATTTCGGCTCCTTCCCGCAGGGTGATCTCGGCAACCGCGCCGTCGATTGGACGTATGAGCCGGGTTCGGTGGCGAAAGTGCTCACCATGGCGGCGCTGTTGGATCAAGGTTTGATTGACAACGACACGCAGGTGGTGGTGCCGTCGTCGCTGCCCTCTGGCGCTGATGTGATTACGGACTTCTCGTCGCACGGCACGCTGTATATGACGGCGCGCGGCGTATTGGCTAACTCCTCCAACATCGGCACTACGCTGTTGGCGCGACTCTCCAGCAAAGAGGCACTGCACGATTATTGGACACGTTTCGGGCTGGGTTCTCCGACCGGCATCGAGTTGACGGGGGAGGGCACCGGCACGCTCGGGCTGCTGCCCGCCGCCGATATGGAGGATTACGACCGGGATCGCGCTGCATTCGGGCAGTCGCTGTCGGTCACTGGGGTGCAGATGGCGGCGGCACTGGCAGCGGCGGTGAACGGCGGTGTTTACCATGCTCCTACGGTGGTGGCGGGGATCAGCGACACGAACGGCAACGCGATTGATTACCAGCGTGCCGCAGCGCGCCGGGTTATCAGCCCGGAAGCCAGCGCGGCAGTGCGCGACATGATGGAGGCGCAGGCGATGGCCACTTACTCTGCCAGTGAGGCGATGCCCGGTTACCGCTGGCTCGGCAAGTCCGGCACCGCGGAGCGCGTCAACCCCGACACCGGTCTCTACGAGGCGTTCACTTCGTCATATGTCGGGGTAGCTCCGGCGGAGGATCCCACGATTTTGGTGTATATCGTGCTGGATAACACCTACAGTTATGGCTCTGCCGCAGTTCGCCCAGCAGTGGTGAATACGCTACGTTATGCGCTGCCCCGCTACGGCTTCGCCCCCGCCAGTGAGGTCGCTCCGTACGAGGGCGCGCAGTACTATCGCTAAAGGTCTTGAGTTCGGATAGCGGCGGCGGTTGCTACGATTACCAGAATGGCAAGGATGGAGACTAGGTGATTCCGATTACAGCGGCGCGGGTGGCTGAACTAACCTCTGCCCGCTTGATTGGTGACGGGGCGATGCTGGTCGGCCCCGGAGTGAGCATAGACTCGCGGGAGGTGAGCCCTGGGGCGCTGTTCGCCGCCATCACCGGCAGCAACAACGACGGGCATGAATACGTATCACAAGCGGTGGCAGCGGGAGCGGCGGCAGTGCTGGTGGAGCGGGAAGTGTTTTCTGAACTGGGCGAGTTAGTTCCCGTACCGCAGTTGCTAGTGCCGGATGTGGTGAACGCCTTGACGGCGCTGGCGCGCGCGGTGGTGGCGGCGGCCAAGGGGAACGGATTGAAAGTTTTGGCGCTCACCGGCTCCTCTGGCAAAACCACCACCAAAGACATGCTGGCGCAGGTGTTAGAGCCGCTCGGTGCCACCGTATCGCCGCCTAACTCGCTCAACAACGCCACTGGGATGCCGTTGACAGCGCTGCGGGTCGGAGCTGACACTGAGTTTTTGGTCTCCGAGATGGGCGCTAGCCATGTGGGCGAGATCGCCAACTACGTCACCGTGGCGCCGCCGGACGCGGCCGCTGTACTCAACGTGGGGTTGGCGCATCTGGGGGAGTTCGGGTCCAGAGAGCGCATCGCGCAAGCCAAGGCGGAGTTGGTGAACGATTTAGCGCCGACCAGTTGGGCGGTTCTCAACTTTGACGACCCGCTGGTGGCGGGGATGGCAGCTAACACCCCTGCCCGTATCGCGGGGTTCAGCGTATTGAATACGGATACGGATTTAAGCGGTTTAGAGCTGTGGGTGCGCATAAAAGACCTAGACAGCGACGCATACGGCCGCCCAAACTTCACGCTATACGGCAAAACTCCCACTGAAAGTTTCGAGTTCCCAGTGCAGTTACGCTTCTTGGGGGCGCATCTGGTGGCCGATGCCGCCGCTGCCGCCGCGCTGGCGTTGGCGGTGGGGGTGAGCGCAGCGGATGTGGCTACTGGGCTGAATGCGGCACTTCCTAGGTCTAGGTGGCGCATGGAACCGCACCTGCTGCGCACCGGAACGCTGCTGCTAAACGACGCTTACAACGCCAATCCGCTCTCGGTACGCGCCGCACTCGCGGTCATCAAAGACATGAAAGCTAAAAGGCTGCAAACGGGAGCCCCGGTGCGGGTGACAGCGGTGCTGGGCGACATGCTGGAGTTGGGCGCGGAGTCCGCTGCGCTGCATCAAAGCGTGGGGCGCCAAGCGGCGGCTGCTGGGGTGGATACCCTGCTGGCGGT
>JAITED010000056.1 GCA_031282235.1 Propionibacteriaceae bacterium
CCTGACCAACCGGTGTTGGTCTTGAACCAGGAAGTCCCACCTGTAAAATACGCTGGCAGCACATAGCTGGTGCTGCTCGGCAGTGTGGTTTCAACCAACAGATACGCGCCAGCCTCAAGGTTGCCGAATGTCACTACCCCAATGCCGTTCGGAGCACCTGACGTGGCGATGTATACGTAAGCGTCCCCAGCCGCGTTCAGCTTGTAGATTGAAAATTGGGCGCTCCCCATGCCACTCGTGGTCTCAACGCCTGCCGCACCATAGCGCGCCACACTCGCACTTAGCGTCGGCTTGTATCTCCATACGAATGCGGCGGTTTGTACCGAAGCGGGGTGCATCGAAGCAGCGTTCAGTTGGCCACTGGGGGCGGTCACTGCTTGCTCAATCGGCGTAGCTAATGTACCTGCAGCGACGCTCACCGTTACGGAGTTGGCGCTCGGGTTGGAGATGACTGAGTTATCGCCCCCCATGACTTCCACCAGCACCCTATTGCCTACGCTTTGGGGCACGATTTCATAAACGCCAACGGGTGCGAAGTCGCGGTAATCTCCGGTGCCACTAGCCGTAGAAACAGTTTTGACGCCATTGACTGACCACCAGCTATCGTTTGCGGACACAAAATCTTTCTTAGTGATGGTGTAGCTGGCAGCGTGGGGGGCACCGCTACCATCGAAACCGCGAATAGCTAACTGGCCAGCGTTGGACGTATGAATAATTTGACCTGCTGCAGTGACCGTTACATCGGTGGCCCCGTTAGCGACAAAAAGTTGGCTTGCGTATGAACCTGCGGTAACGGTTACGCGCAGGTCATCGCCCGTATATAACTCGTACTGTTTTAGCAGGCTAGCGTTAAGCGAGGTGGTAGCTAAGACCTCTTTAACGCAGTAGGTGCCGCCGGGGAAGTCTTGTAGCACATAGCCCGTAGTGTCGTTCACCGTACGGTTACTAAGCGTAAAGGTGACGTCAGTCGAGTTTTCTTGTAGCGCGGTGGCAGAACACCCTGTACCGTTGAGCGGATACAGTTTGTAGGTCACTGTGAAGTTTCCGTCTGTCAGGGTAGCGTGCGGCGAAGTGTCAGGGTTTTGGAAGAGTACGCCAGCGCGGAACCCGCCCCGGTTCGATTGCAGGAATGCGGTGTAGGTGTTCACACTAAGTTGGGCCGCAGTTGCCGTTGTCGCAGTGCCGCTGGGGGCAATCTGCACCCCCGTATCCACAGTTGTCAGCACCCAACGGGAATCTTGGGTGGCATCTGCTACCTGGAACGTGGCATTCAGCGCGACGTTCTCCAGCATTACGTAGTCACCACCCGAATCAGTGCTGGTGTGAGTGGCGGTCTGAACCAAATCGCCCGCCGAATCGTAAAGGCTCAGTGAACCTTTGAAGTTTTCGTACACCGCCGGATATACGTACGGCTGTTGCCGCTTGGTGTAAATCTTGATATATCCCCTAGAGGCAACGTTATTGAAGATGACACCGGTGGTCGGGTTGTACGGGAGAGTGTCCACGTACATGCTGGAAATCCCCTGGCTATCTGGTGGCGTGACCTGCACCAACATGCCAGTTTCTAGGTTCATCTGCGCCGCCGCAGTTTGCCCATTGATATTCGGGCTCTCCCAAAGGCGATACCAACCCGGCTCGATGTTGGTAAACGTTGCGAACGACCCAGTAGTGCCCAAGATGAGCTTCGCGTCTTGGCGCACATTCGGGACAACTTCAGTTACGTTATCGCCAGTAGCGCCACCTACCACTTTCGCCAAGGTGAACTGCGCGTTTGAGAAACTGCCGCTGGTAAGGTCGGGATTGCTCTCCCAAATCCGCGCCATCGCCAGCGTATAACTACGCACTGAACCGGATGCCACGAGCGTGGCGTTGATGGTCAAGCTCGGCAGAGTGGGTTCCGCTTGCTGCCAACCAAAAGCTACCGGAATCGCATTACCGGGCACGCTCACAGCCGTATTAGGGGTGGTGGTCGGCGTATAGGAGATGCTTGCCGTATTGGATACCCCGTGGGGTGCGGATAGCACCGGGGACTCTCCGTAGCGGTTGGTGTAGTCGTCCTTGTCAAAAACCACTGTGACCTCAAAAATACGGTTGGTGAAGAACGCGGTGGGGGAGATATTGGGCACATCAAACTCAATGGTGTAGCTCTGCGCAGCTTCAGCGATGCTTACGCCTTGCACCTCATGCGCGCTGCCGTCCCGAAGTTCCTTGACTGAGATTAACTTGGGTTCGCCAGTTGCTAAAAAGTCGGAAAGCACGTCAACGACATGGAGGTTGTTTAGGAACAGCCGCCCGTTGGCGCCGCTGGTCTTATTGGAGTTGACCGTAAGCCGATAAACGATCGTGTGGTCGTCCTCGGCATCCCCATCGTTAGCCACATCGGCGTATGGGCGTTCCCGCAGGTTCAGGTAGTTCTGGTCATCTGGGCTGCTGGGAGAAGCGATGGATTTAGTGATTGACCAGGATTCATCGGCGGTGGCGGTGAGGGTGATGGGGGTGCTGGTGTTATAGCCGGACTCGGAAACGATGCCAGTACCGGGCTGGTTTGCGCCGCCAATGCCTTTGGCTTCGAAGCAGTACACCTGCACCGGGAACTGGTAACCATTCGCGGTGCTGCCGTTGTCGAAGTGGTAACTAACGGTGATGCCAGGCGCGTAAAGGCCACCGGCTGAAGCCAGCTTCCAGATTAGCAACGCCTTGTCAAGGGTGATCGAAGTGCCGGGGATTTGATAGTTGGTGACATACTGCGGCGCAGCGTCGCCTGTAACCGTTGGTTGAGTGTGCATCTCGTCCTGCATCACTGGCACCACTAACAACATACCGGCATCCGCGCTACTGGACAGCCCCGATGGGACGTAAAGTTCAGCCACTACCGTGGCACTCTGCCCCGCCTGCACCGTGGGGGAGGGGCTCTCGATAGTGCAGCTCAGATTGGGATTGATGTCACCGACGCTCATGGTGGAGATCCCATTACCGGCATCGGTTGGACTCGGGGTGGGGGTAGCAGGGTCGGCCAACTCGCCTTGGGCGGTGAGTTTAGCAAGGCTCAACCACAACGCTGCCACCAAGACAATTATTAGAACACGCCCCCACCATCGGAAAACGTATCCACCTAGGATTCTTTGACTAGCGGATTCCTGCGCGTTATAGCGAGCCATTGTTGGGCCTCCTATAATCAAGCGGAGCTATAGCCCCGCCACTGATTAATGACGCCAACAACACCAGAAAGATAACTTAAGAGTTTCCCCCCACCGAAACACGCGACGTTAGTGTAACACATTTACCCCCTCCCCGTGAAGCGTTCAATAAATGAGGGTTACAGCAAAACTACTTTATTTTGATAGGGAAAAATAGTCTTTTCAAGTAACTGTGATTCTTGCTACCCTCCGGCTGTCGCATACGTATTCGGGCCCAGCTGTGCCATAATCATGACTTGTGTCTGCTCTGCACTATTTGGGCGCAGCATTAGTGCTGTGCCTCATCATCGCGGTGGGGGTGTGGAGTGGCCGTCAGGTCAAAACGCACGACGATTACACCGGGCGCACCCAGCGCGCCAATCCCGCTATGGTCGCAGGCGCGCTGCTAGGCACCATCATCGGCGGGGCTTCCACCATCGGCACCGCGCAGCTCGCTTACACTAACGGCTTGTCGGCTTGGTGGTTCACCATTGGGTGCGCCGTGGGGTTGCTGCTGTTCGGCACGGTGTTGCTGAAGCCCGATTATCAAAGCGGAGCCACCACCATCCCGGGGCTTATCGGTAAAGAGTTCGGGCTGCGTTCCTCTAAAGCCGCTGCCCTGCTAGCGAGCATCGGCACATTCCTATCTGTGGTGGCACAACTGCTCGCGGCGGTAGCGCTGATTACCGCAGTTAGTGGTTTAGGCGATGTGGCTGCGCTGGGTCTCATGGTGGTGTTGGTCATTGCTTAGGTGGTGTTCGGCGGCTCGCTGGGAGCCGGGTATGTCGGCATCGTCAAAACAGTGTTGTTGTCGTTCACCGTGGTGGGTTGCGGGTTTTTGGCGTGGCATGATGTGGGAGGGCTAGCTGGGCTGCGTAACAACCCGGCGTTGCCGCCCGATACGTATTTCAACTTCAACTCGCGCGGGTTCGGCCTAGACGCTGGGGCTGCTATCTCGCTAGTGCTGGGTGTGGTGACGGAGCAGGCGTATTTTCAAGCCATCCTTTCGGCGCGTTCCATCAAAGTGTCACGCGCCGGGGCGCTAGTTGCAGGCGCTATCGTGCCGGTTATCGGAGGGTTGGGGGTGCTGGTGGGTATGTCAATGCGCCTCACTCACCCCGGCATCGCCTCCCGTTTGGCGCTCCCGCTTTTCATCAAAGACCACCTAAGCGCACTGCCCGCCGGGGTGGCACTCGGGGTGCTGTTGGTGGTGTTGGTTGGTTCCGCATCGGGGTTGAGTTTGGGTATCGCCACCGTAGCGGTACGCGACCTGTTACCATACCGTTG
>JAITED010000059.1 GCA_031282235.1 Propionibacteriaceae bacterium
AGCTCCAATACGAACTGGTCAACTGCGAAAACCGTATCGCCGCCGCCCGCCGCTTCTACAACGGCAACGTCCGTTCTCTAAACACCCTGCTGGATTCATTCCCGGCCGGTGCGCTAGCGCGCAGCACCCCCCACGCCGAATACTTCATGTTGGACTCCCCCGCCGCCGCCCTCCCCATTCAGGTACAGCTCCCCCCACGCTAAGATGTGCAAACCACCTCGCTTGCGACTAATATGCAATTGCGTTGCAAAATCGTCGCAAAACTGACGCGCACGTAGTGAAACGGGCAATACGAATGGAGGGCAGCATGGAATATATCCCCCGCTCCATCGAACAAACTGCCAAAAATACGGCGGGTGCGTTCAAGGTATTGTTGTTGACCGGAGCGCGGCAAGTGGGCAAGTCAACGCTGCTCACCCACCTGTTTGATAAATACCGTCTAGTGAGCTTCGATGACCCAATAATTCTTGCGCAGGCTAAACAAGACCCCCATCTTTTCTTCGCTGACAACCGACCTCCCCTCATCATAGATGAAGCCCAATACGCTCCCGACCTGTTCCCGTACTTGAAGCTAGCCGTAGATGCCCAACCTGACAAGGGGCGTTATCTGCTCACCGGGTCGCAACAGTTTCATATGATGCGTGACGTTTCTGAAACTCTGGCCGGGCGGGTCGGCATTCTGGAGTTACCACCGCTATCACTTCGGGAGATACAGCGAATTGCGCACGCCGCCCACTTCGTGCCGACTGAAACGTATCTCACCTCTCGCTCGGAAACAGCGCGTCCCATCGCTGACCTTTGGAGCATCATCCATCGCGGCTGTTACCCAGAGCTGCAAGACCCAACAGTTCCGTGGGAGATATTCTTCAGTTCATACGTCCAGACGTACCTCGAACGCGACATAAACCATCTCGACCAAGTACGCGACCGGCTGAAGTTCGTCCAGTTCTTGAGCGCTTTGAGCGCTCGCACCGCCCAGTTGCTCAACTACGCAAATCTTGCCGCCGAACTGGAAATCAGCGTCAACACTGTCAAAAATTGGGTGTCGCTCTTGGAAGCCACTGGGCTGGTGTTCATTCTGCGCCCATTCAGCAACTCGGCGTTAAACCGCGCGATTAAAACCCCGAAACTCTACTTCCGCGACACCGGTTTGGCGTGTTATTTGGCGGGGTGGAGCACCCCAGAAGCGGCACAACGGGGAGCGATGAGTGGAGCTCTTTTTGAGACGTATGTTGTCAGCGAGATTCTAAAATCGTTCGCCAATGAGGGGCTTGACTACCGGTTAAGAGTCAGTTACTACCGTGGCAAGGACAAGCAGCGCCGGGGTGGGGAAACCCGCAAATCAGAAATTGACCTGATAATTGAGGAAAATGGCCTGCTACACCCCATAGAAATCAAGCTAACCGCAAACCCGAACGCCCAGATGGCTACGGCTTTTGAGGTGCTTGACCAGTTGCCGAGCGAGCGCAGAGGAGAGGGTGCCATCGTCTGCCGTTACGACCGTGTGCTTACTTTGCAAGAAAAGGTACGCACAATCCCAGTTTGGTATCTCTAACCGCCGCTGACTAGCGGGGTTTTGCTGGAGCGGCTCAGTCTAGGGTTAGGGATACTAGGAGGGGCTCGGGGGTTAGGGTTATGCCGTAGGTGGTGCGCACTCCGTCACGGATGGCGCGGGCTAGGGCTAATACGTCGGCGGCTTTGGCGTTGCCGCGGTTGGTTAGGGCTAGGACGTGTTTAGTTGAGAGCCCTGCTGGGGAGTTGGGCAGGCCGAAGCCTTTGGGGAAACCGGCGTGGTCTATTAGCCAAGCTGCGGAGGTTTTGATGTTGCCGTCTGGTTGCGGGAAGCGGGGAGCGTCTAAAGGCAGCGTATCCGCGAGCGTAGCGGGGATAATCGGGTTGGTAAAAAATGAACCGGCACTCCAAGAGTCGTGGTCATCTGCCGTAGCCACCATACCTTTAGCGGCACGCAACACTAAAACGGCGGCGCGCACTTCGGCCGCGTCCACTCGCGTGCCGACCTCAACCCCGAGCGCGTTCGCCAACTCGGCGTAGCGTATCGGAAACCCGAGCGTGCTCCGCTCAAACTGGAACTGCACCGCCAGCACCACGTAGCGCCCGCTGCCATCCGCGCCCAACACTGCGCGCTTGAACCGTGAATCGCGGTATCCGAACTCGCACTCTGAGACGCTAAATGTGCGCACCGTGCGCAATTTGCGATCCCAAGTACGTATTTGTGCGATAACCCCTGCGACTTCCTGCCCATACGCGCCGATGTTCTGCACCGGCGCTGCCCCAACTAAACCGGGGATACCAGAGAGCGCCTCGATGCCCGCCCAGCATTTGACAACGGCAAACTCCACGAAATCGTCCCAGACCTCGCCAGCTTGCACCGTAACAACTGCGCCAGCGCACGGCGAGGCTTCCGCGTCGATACCCCGGGACGCGATGTGGACTACGGTGCCCGCGAACCCAGCATCCGAAACTAGCATGTTGGAGCCGCCGGAGAGGATGAGCAGCGGCTCGCCTTGGTCGTCCGCTGCACTCACTGCCGCAATAATCTCTGCTTCCGTGGTTGCGGTTATGAAAGTTTTCGCTGCACCGCCGATGCGGAACGTGGTGTAATCCGCTAACAAAGATTTACGTCTTTCAGACATTATGTACCTCAATCTGCGTACCATTTAAGATTTTTACCCCACCACAACTCACCTCTAATGAAACAGTGGTCGTATCGGCAGAGTTCCCGCTCACTTCGGCGTTCACTTCGACGTTTACCCCGCTAACTGGCACATACAGTGGGGCGGCGAACCGCGTCCGATACGATTTGAGCCGCGGCACGTCGCCTCCCAACCAATCCAACACCACTTTGGCCGCAGCCCCCATCGTCCACATGCCATGCGCGAGCACCCCGGATAACCCAAGGGCTCGTGCCGCAGTGTCATCCAAATGGATTGGATTGGAGTCACCGGAGACGACGGCATAACGCGACAACAACTCCCGAGTGAGCGCGATGGTCTTACTCGGCAGCTTCGGATTCGCGAGTTCTGTGCGCGCACTCCGCGCCGGTTGAGTAACGCTGTTGGGCGAAGAAACAGTGTAACGGCGATGCAGCACCACGGAGATGAACGTGGCGACGAGGGAATCATCCGCAGCCGTCACCACGCCGTTTAGCGTAATAAACTCGGCTTCTCCGCGTATTTGCAGTTTGTTAATGGTGAGAATTACGCGCAGCACATCACCGGGGATAACCGGGCGCACATACTCAAAACTCCGCGAGACATGGATGATATTTTGCAGCCGCAGCTCGAGTTCTGGGTCTG
>JAITED010000128.1 GCA_031282235.1 Propionibacteriaceae bacterium
CCCGGATGCTGCTTACAACGGTGGAAATGCCCCGCAAACCTTTGAGGTTACACTCGCGGTTACTGCTTCCATCCCGATAAGTGCGGAGTTTGAGGAACTGTATCAAAAGGTTAAAACCTCTGTGCCTTTCACTCTTGAGGTAGCGCGCGAGAACTACGACGCTGCGGCGATAACCGCACTTGATGAGGTCTGGGCGCAAACCGAAGCGGCAATCGCAGGTGGATTGGCGAGCCAAGACACTGCCATCACAACACTTGCTGGACTCAAAGCAGCGCTTGCTGCACTGGAACACGACCACCCCGTGCTGGAAAACTCCGCTACCGACACGGTGTTGACAGGGGATACGGAACTCACAATCCGTATCAAAGGTGCCTTTATCACCGTCATTCGCATAACTATCGACGAACGAGAGGCATACGCTTACACCACCGACGACCCGTTAAATGGACAGGAAGATGCCATCATCCCGCTTATTTTGGACGGGATAGAGATAGGCACGCTCTCTAAAGGTTCCGCTAAAGTGGAACTCACCCCAGAGTTCATCAACTCGTTACCAGACGGAACCCACACCATCACGGTCTACTTCAGAGACCCATACGGCGAGGGTAGTGGCACCACAACTTTCACCGTAGCGCATCCGATAAGCCCCACAGGCGGCACGCTAGCCGATACGAACAACTACGTCCTAGCCCTGCTCGTCCTGCCCATCCCGCTTATCCTCTTTGCCCTAGCTGGCTTAGTGCGTAAACGCAAAGAAAGCTGAGGCAATCGCGCCAGATAACCGCATCCCTCGCTGCTGCCGCTTAAAACCGCGGCGCACTCACCTCTACTGCCGCGCGTATCACTACTTATGTCTTGGCTAGCGCGCAGTATGACATAGCAAGAGGTTCAGGGTGTAGTTATCCACAGGTTTTTTGGGTTGGGGTAGTTATCCACAATTTCTAAATTGTGAGGTCAAAATGTCAGTGCCGTTTCGTAGAGTAAAACGCGTAACGCTGCTTGAGGGTCGAGCGGTGGAACGAATTTAACAGTAAAACTTAACGAGCTTGAGAGAGCGGAAGGTGTGTGGGTTATGGCCAGATTGGCGTATAGGTTTACGCATGACATTTTGTTTAAGATGCTTTTTACGCAGCATCCTAAGATACTTAAACATTTAGTGGCGGCGGCTTTGGGGATAAGCATCGAAACCGTAAACGACTTCACGGTTATGAACCCGGAGATTGTTCCAGATGCTTTGGGGGATAAGTTTTGCCGTTTGGATATCAACATGAGGGTTGATGGGAAACTAGTAGACCTAGAGGTGCAGGTGGGGGATGAGGGGAACTATCCTGAGCGTTCTCTTTATTACTGGGCGAGAGAGTATTCGGCTGCGCTTCCTGAAGGCAGCGATTATATAGAGCTTCCACAGGCGGTAGTCATTAGTATTCTCGATTTCAATTTGTTTGATTGTGTGGAGTATCACTCGGAGTTTCGTCCTTTAGAGGTGCGCCGGGGTGAGTTGTTATCGGATAGGATGGTTTTGCACTATTTTGAGGTTCGTAAACTTCCTAAGAGTGTTGATGTTGGTAGTGAGTTGGAGCTTTTTCTTGCTTTGTTTGGTACGGAGACTGAGGAAGAATTAGAACGGTTGCAAGCATTGGGGGTGCCTATCGTGACACAGGCTATAACTGCTTATCGTAAGACGATGGCTTCTGCACAGCTGCGTGAACTAGAGCGCTTGCGTGATAAAGCCCGTGTTGATGGAATGTATGCGCTAAACAAAGCCAAAGCAGAGGGCATTTTGGAGGGTGAAAAGCGAGCTGACGAAAAATGGCAACGCGCCCTAGACGCCCTACGCGCAGAGAAAGAAGCTGAGATTGCGCAGTTTCGCGCTATGCTCAACATCCCCGAACAGTAACACCATTTTGCGGTTCAGACCGCCATCTTGGCTAGCGTATTAGCATTCAACGGTTGACCTTTGGTTTGGCGTGGGAATTAGCGGGGGCAACGAGTATAGATTTCGGGTCATTGTTGACCCTACGCAGCCCCGTAGTTTTTCTTTCAAGATACGCAACTTATTTGTTGGTGTCGCGGAGGAAACGCTCAAACTCTTGGGCGATGGTTTCGCCGGTGGCGGTGGATACATCGTCGGAGTCCCAGTCGCGCTCCAACTCCTCTACGTATTCGCTGATTTCGGGGTCGTCGTCTACCAACTGTGACACTTGCTGCACCCAATCGCGGGATTTGGATTCCAGTTCGCTTAAATCTAGGTCGGAGGGGTTGCCGAGCAGCGCGCGTATCTGGGAGAGCAGGGTATAGATGGCGAGCGGATTTTCGACGGCGGCGGCGTACTGCGGTATCGAGACCCACAGGCTCACCACTTCGCACTCCGGGATAGCTTGGCAGACTTCAGTGAGCACTCCGATGATTCCGGTGGGCCCCTCGTAATCGTTGCTGGCTAGCATCACGTCAATCTCGGGCGCGGTGGACGAGCCGTTCACCGGCAACCCCCGGGTGTGGGGTACATCAGCCAGCATCGACCCCAGCAGCACAATCAGCGCCGGTTTCGTTTCCGCGATTTTGGCCACCAAGGTGCGGGTGAAAGTGCGCCACTTCAGGTTCGGCTCCGGCCCCTCGATGAAAAGCAGGTCTTGATTCACCGTTTTTGCGGTGGAGAATCGTATCTCGGGCCAGACGAGCACCCGCTCACCTGCTTGGTCCTCCAACTGGGGGCGAACGTCGGTGAAACTCCAGAAGCATTCGTCGTCCAATTCATAAACTTGCTTCGCGTCATAGTGGTCGGCGAGATAGTAGACCGCTCCGGTGGCGGCCTGCCCGGCATCGTTCCAACCGCCGCACGCCAAGATGACCACCGGCCGCGATAAGCGTTTCAAACTACGGCTCACCGCACCAGTGTAGTCGGCTGTGGAAAGAATACGGTGACGAGGTCTCCAAATGGGCTAGTTAGGGAACCAAATGGGTATGCTTTTCGGCATGACTATCGCGTTACGCACCGCGCTCACCCAACGGGTGCTGATTGGCGACGGCGCGATGGGCACCGAACTGGAACGCGCCGGGCTGAGTGTGGACGATTTCGGCGGGTTTGAGGGCTGCAACGAGATGCTGAACCTGACCCGCCCAGATGTTATCGCCGCAGTACACCGGTCGTATCTGGAAGCAGGCTCAGATTTCGTACTCACAAATACGTTCGGGTGCAACGTGAGCGCGCTCAGCGAGTACGGATTGGCGCATCGGATAGCTGAGTTGGCTGAGGCTGCGGCTGTTATCGCCCGGGAAGCAGCAAATACGGCGCAGCGCGGCGCTGGGGAGTCGCCCCGGTTTGTTGTCGCGGACGTGGGGCCGGGTACGAAACTGCCTACGCTGGGGCAGGTGACGTTTCAGGAGTTGTGCGCCGGTTACGCCACCCAGATTCGGGCTATGGCGGCAGTGGGCATCGATGCGGTTCTGATAGAGACCTGCCAAGACCTATTGCAGGCCAAGGCGGCGGTGATTGCCGCTAAACGAATACGCCGCGAACTCGGCATTGACTTGCCCATTTGGGCGAGTGTCACCATTGAACCGAACGGTACGATGCTGCTGGGCAGTGATGTGAGCGTGGCGCTCAACGTGCTGGAAGCGCTCGGCGCGGAGGTGATTGGTCTCAACTGCGCCACCGGCCCCGACATGATGGCACCCTATCTGCAGGTGCTGGCGCGGCACGCCACGGCGCGACTGCGTTGCGCCCCCAACGCTGGGCTGCCGGAATTAACCGCCACTGGCCCCAAATACCCACTCACCCCGTCAGCGTTTGCCGCCGCCCTCACCGACTTCACCGACCGCTATGGGTTGGCGATAGTTGACGGTTGCTGCGGCACCACCCCGGAACACATTCGCGCGCTGGCTACGGCACTTAGTGACCGGCGGGCTCGTATCCGTATTCCAGAACCGCTCCCGGCCATCAGCGGCTTATACGAAACGGTGAGCTTGAAACAGGACATCAACTATCTGGCGGTGGGGGAGCGCGCCAACGTCGCCGGGTCTAAAGCGTTCCGGGAAGCGCTACTCGCAGACGATTACGAGCAGGCGGTGGCGATAGCCAAACGCCAAACCAACACCCATGTGCTAGACCTCTGCGTCGATTACGTGGGGCGCGATGGGGTACGCGACATGGCCGAGTTGGCCGCCCGATTCGCCACTAGCATTGACCAGCCGGTGATGCTGGATTCGTCCGTGCCCGCAGTGATGCAGGCTGGGTTGGAGCACACCCCGGGGCGCGCGATATTGAACTCGGCGCACTTGGAGGATGCCGCCAAGTTCGCCCGGATGGCTGAGTTGGCAGCGGAGCATGGCAGTGCCGTGGTGGCGCTCACCATCGACGAGCAGGGGATGGCGCGCACCACGGAGCGCAAACTCGCGGTGGCGGAGCGGCTGCTCACCGAGCTAGCGGCGTATGGTATTGCGGCGAGCGATGTGTTGGTCGATTTCCTCACCTATCCCATCACCACCGGGGCGGCGGAGAATCGTGGCGATGCGGCGGCGACCATACGCGCTATCGCTGAGTTCAAGCAACGTCACCCCGAGGTGGGTACGGTGCTTGGCGTATCCAACGTATCTTTCGGCATCAAACCGGAGGCGCGGCGGGTGCTGAACTCGGTGTTTCTATACGAAGCGCGGCAGGCGGGGTTGCAGGCGGCCATCGTGGACGCCGGGAAAATCATGCCGTTGGAGGCGATACCTGAGCCGCAGGTGCGTATCGCCCGCGACTTGATTTGGAACTTAGGGGATGCGGAATACGACCCGCTGAGTGTGTTCCTAGCTGAGTTTGATGATGCGGAAAAGCCCGTCGGGGGTCAGGGTAAGGCGGGGGAGCGCTACCCCGGCCTTAGTCTCTCTGAGCGTTTGACTAGGAGAATCATCGCTGGCGATAACGATGGGTTGTTGGCTGATTTGGATGCGGCCATCGCCTGCGGGCGTAAACCTTTAGACATCATCAACACCGAACTGCTGGAGGGGATGCGGCAAGTCGGGCAACTGTTCGGGGAAGCGCGGATGCAGTTGCCGTTCGTACTCGCCAGCGCCGAGACGATGAAACGCGCCGTCACCCACCTAGAGCCGCTCATCGCGCAAAGCGGGATTGCCACCACTAAAGGCACTATCGTGTTGGCCACTGTGCGCGGGGATGTGCACGACATCGGCAAGAATCTGGTGGACATCATCTTGAGCAACAACGGTTATCGGGTGGTGAATCTGGGCATCAAACAGCCCATCGCTGACATCATCGCCGCCGCGCTACGCGAGAACGCCACCGCCATCGGACTCTCCGGGCTGCTGGTGAAGTCCACCGTGGTTATGAAAGACGATTTAGCGGAGATTGCCCGCCGTGGTCTCTCGATGCGTTTCCCCGTAATACTGGGCGGTGCCGCTCTCACCCGCGCCTACGTAGATGACCAGTTAGCTCCCTCCTACCCCGGTGTAGTGCGCTACGCAAAAGACGCTTTCGCCGGCTTGTCGTTCATGGAGGAGCCAGCCGCCAAAGTCGTAGTAAGTGACACCGCACAAATACCCGTGTCCTGGACGGAGGTACGAGCGGAACCTCGGCTAACCATGCCCGTAGCGGTCCCGCAGGGAGCGCCGGGATTGGGGAGCCGCGGAGTGGGAGGGCGTGCGATAATTTCTCGCACGCCCGGGAACGTTTCCGCGACACCACCGTCTAGGACACCCACCGACCAAGCAGCGTCCCGACCCGAGAGCTTGCCGCCAGCGCCGATATTAGACCCACCGTTTTGGGGGGCGCACGCTATCGACGTCAGCATTGATGAGCTGTTGGCGTATCTCGATTTACGCACGCTGCTGACGGCCAAGTGGGGGCTGCGCGCACCGGATGGTTTTGAGCAACTGCTAGCGGAGCAAAAACCCCGGCTGGAGGCCGCGATTGCGCGGGCGCGGGAGTTGGTGGAGTTACGGGCGGTGTACGGGTATTTCCCGGTGCGCTCGCGGGGGGATACGGTGCTGGTTTTGGGCGAAAATGGGGAGGAAAGGGCGGCGTTCGTATTCCCGCGCCAAACGCGTCCACCGTATCGCTGTCTTGCTGACTTTTTTGTTACGAGCGACGCAAATCAGGCAGCGCTGCTACCGCTGCAGTTGGTGAGCGTCGGGGCACGTTTCGCGCACGGCACGCAAGCGCTGTTTACGGCTAACCGTTACCGCGATTATCTGGAGTTGCACGGGCTAGGGATGCAGTTGGCTGAGGCGGGCGCTGAGTGGTTGCATAATCGGATACGCGCTGAACTGGGAATCCCGGCCAATCAGGGGGAGCGGTTCTCGTTTGGCTACCCTGCCTGCCCGGATTTAGCGCAGCGCCAGATTCTTTTTGACCTGCTGGGTGCGGAGCGTATCGGCGTATCGCTCACTGAGACGTTCCAGTTAGACCCGGAAGCCGCCACCGACGCGCTCATCGTGGCGCACCCACAAGCGCACCATTTCTCAGTTCGCTAGTCGGACTGCGACAATAGATGCC
Organism: Propionibacteriaceae bacterium; assembly: GCA_031282235.1. Lineage (GTDB taxonomy): Bacteria > Actinomycetota > Actinomycetes > Propionibacteriales > Propionibacteriaceae > WRGV01. Next base: position 6,497 of record JAITED010000128.1, read on the forward strand.
GTTATGAATGCGTTAAATACAACCCGCCCTTTCGCGGTGCTTTGGGATTACGACGGCACTTTGGTGGACACCGAGGGGCTTTGGATTGATATTGAGATAGAGATGATGGCCGAGTACGGCGTGGCTTGGACGCGGGAACAGGGTCATGCCTTAGTCGGCGCCAACGAACGCATGGCCTCTTTGGCGATGCTGTCATGCCTTGATGACCCCCGAATCACCCCGGATGAGCTTTCGCAAGCGCGTGCCGACCGGGTGGCGGAACGGGTGAGCAGCCTGCCGTTGCCGTGGAAACCGGGCGCGGAGGAGTTGCTGGATGCCCTTTATGAGGCGGGTATCCCCTGCGCGATGTATTCAGCCAGCCCTGCCAAGGTGCTTGCTGCCGGGCTGTCGCGTATGAAACCGAACCGTTTCGCGGTGGTGGTGGATGGCGAGATGGTCACCCGCGGCAAACCCGCCCCAGACGGCTACCTGTTAGCTGCGGGACGGCTGGGATACGCCGTTCGTGACTGTTTAATCGTTGAGGATTCTATTAATGGTACGGCGGCAGCGCGCACCAGCGGCGCGGTGGTGTTGGCTGTACCTGACCAGATGCCGCTGGATGAATACCCTGGTCAAGTGCAGGTGCCCACCCTAGCGGGGTTGAGCGTGGCCGATATACGGCGCTTTTTCGCTGCGGGAGCTGCGACCCGTAGCACCTTGACCAATGTCCCAATCAACTCCAGCGCGGCGCGGTAGCGGGGTAGGTATGAGTGGCGTATTACAACCGGGGGAGCGGGTCAGCATCATCGACCCTAAAGGCAACAAGCATTCGCTGGTGCTGGAGGTCGGAAAGGTGTTTCACACCACCAAAGGCGGCCTAGCGCACGATGAAATCATTGGCCGCTCCGAGGGCATAGTGGCCACCACCACCGGCGGGCTAGAGTTCATGGTGTTTCGCCCCCTGCTAGCGCAGGTGATGGTGGGGATGCCACGCGAAGCCGCCGTAATCTATCCGAAAGACGCCGCCCAAATCGTGATGTGGGCAGACATCTTCCCCGGCGCAAAGGTGTTGGAAGCGGGTGCCGGTTCTGGGGCGCTCTCCATGGTGCTGCTGCGGGCGATAGGCCCCAGCGGGCACTTGTATTCATACGAACGCCGCCCCGAGTTCGCCGCCGTGGCGCGGCGCAACGTGTCAGATTTCATGGGAACCACGCCGGAGTATTGGACGCTCACCACCGGCGACTTAAACGAAACCATCCAAGACATCCCCATTGACCGCGCGGTGCTAGACATGCTCGCCCCGTGGGAGTGTGTCGAAACCGTCGGGAACGTGCTCATCCCCGGCGGGATACTGTGCTGCTACGTCACCACCACCACCCAACTAGGCCGCGTGATGGACACCCTGCGGGCTCACGGCGGTTTCACCGAACCGAACGCCGTAGAACCCTCGTTACGCGATTGGCACGCCGAGGGTTTAGCAATCCGCCCCGCCCACGCCAACTCCGGGCACACCGGTGTGCTAGTGTTCAGCCGCCGCCTAGCCCCCGGCGTGCAAGCCCCCATCCGTCGCCGTCGCCCCGCCCCCGGTGCCTACGGCGCCGATTACACCGGCCCCCTCCCCAAAAACATGTACTTCCCCGAGTGATAAAGCTGATAGCGTAGTAGCCCGTGGATGACGAATTGGAGAGCATCTCCCCGACACTGATTATCGGTACGGGGCTGGTGGGCGCGTCTATCGGGCAGGCGCTCTCGGCGCGGGGGGTCACGGTTTACTTAAACGATGTGCAGCGGGAGCACACTTTGATTGCGGCTTCTCGGG
>JAITED010000189.1 GCA_031282235.1 Propionibacteriaceae bacterium
CGGTGATGGTGAACGCAACAGTTGGCCGCTGTGGGGAGAGCGTCGGATATGCTGGATGGATGGCAAACAAATTGGTGAACGGTGAAGTGCAATCGACATTGGCACATTTGGCGCAGACCACGCGGGCAGCGATACCACCGCTGCACCCTGCGGGGCGCCCATTCGTCGCAGGCGGGCTGACAGTGGCAGCGCTCGGCTGGGGGCATCCGCTGGTACGCCGGCTAGGGTTGGGGTTTGCCGCCGCTTCGGTGGCGTTTTTCCGTAACCCGGCGCGTGTGACGCCGGGGAATCAGGGCGCAGTGATTGCCGCAGCCGACGGTGAGATTTGTGCCGTAGATTTCGCAGTGCCGCCGGTTGAATCCGGGTTAGGAGAACACGCGCTGCGGCGTATCTCCACATTCCTGTCCATCACCGACGTGCATGTGCAGCGCGCCCCGCTCACCGGAACCGTAACCGTATCCACCCGAGTGCCGGGGCAGTTCCTCTCCGCAGATTTAAGCGAGGCTTCCGAACTCAACGAGCGCAATACGGTGGTGATTGAGACCGCCGCCGGGGCACAGATAGCAGTCGTACAGGTTGCTGGCCTAATCGCGCGGCGTATCGTATGCGATATCTCCGCTGGCGACACCGTACAGGCCGGGGCGGTGTATGGGCTGATTCGGTTTGGCTCGCGCGTTGACCTCTACCTGCCATATGACTGTGACCCCCAAGTGGCGCTCGGCCAGCGGGCAGTGGGCGGCGAGACCGTTTTGGCGAGGCTACCATGACCCCCAAACAACGCCAGCGCCGCTTCACAGTGGATTCATACAGCAGCACGCCGCGCGATGCCCGCCCGGTGGCGATGTTGCCAAACCTGCTCACCCTGTTGGCGTTGGCGTGCGGACTGACCGCAATTCGATTCGCCATCGTGGGAAACTACCGGATGGTCGTGATTCTCATCGTCGCCGAGGCGCTGTTGGATGCCAGCGACGGGCGCGTGGCGCGGGCGCTGGGAGCTACGTCTTCGATGGGGGAACAGTTGGATTCGCTGGCAGACGCCATCGGGTTCGGTGTCGCCCCCGCCATCGTCACCTACACCCTGATTTCTGAAACTGACCACCGGCGGCTGTGGACGTTAGCTTGGTTTGCAGCGATGGTGTACGTGTCGGCAATCGTGCTACGACTAGCGCGTTTCAATACGGATTTGGAGGACGACGACCGCCCTGACTACCTGAAAGAGTTTTTCATCGGGGTGCCAGCTCCCGCCGCGAGCTGGTTGGCGCTAGCCCCCGTGATTGCCATGCTGGGTTTCGGTCAAGGTTGGTGGTCACACCCCATCGTGCTAGCGGCGTGGTTGATTTTGGTGGCGGCGCTGGCGTTCAGCCGTATCCCCACCCTCTCGTTCAAGAAGCTGGACATGCCGTCGCCCGCTATAAGAGTTGGCCTACTTTTCGTAGCATTGCTGCTAGTCGCAGGGGTGTTTACCCATCCGGCTGGCACCATGCTAGTGGTGCTAGGGCTGTACTTCGCGCACATCCCATTCGCCATCTACCAATACTCCACCCGCCGGATAGAGCACTCCGGAGCCCTATCCGCCAGACAGCTGCGAGCGCTGCGCCGCGCCGGGAAACACCGCCGTCCGCGCGCCGCGTACCGCGCAACGCTGTAAATGGGTGTGGGCTGCGTTCGCTACAGCTAACTGTTAAATACGTATTGGGCACCGTTGGCCGAGTGCTGGGGTAAAAGGGTTTACGCTAGGGGAATGAGACTTACACATATCACCTGGCCGCAGGCAGAACGCTATTTTTCAGAGCATGATACGGTGCTGCTCGCTGTGGGCAGCATTGAGAACCACGGGCGGCATTTGGCGTTAGGTTCGGATACGTTGGCACCGAATCGGCTGTTGGAACTTATCGAACAACAGAGTGACGTATTGATTGCGCCCACGATTCCTTACGGTGCTACGGAGTATTTTTCGGATACGCCAGGCACAATCGACCTCGGCAACGAACTGCTGTATCAAGTGTTAGCGCGGGTGTGCGACAACCTCTACCGGCACGGGGCTAGGCATTTCGTGATTCTTAACGGTCATGGCGGCAACGTGAAAGCCATTGAGCGGGTGGGGTGGGAGCTGCAACACAAGGGGGCGATACTGGCCTGCTTGAACTGGTGGCTGATGGCCTGGGACATCAACCCGGTCTGGAAAGGTGGCCACGGCGGCGGTCAAGAAACGGCTGGGCTGATGGGCATCGACATGGCGTTAGTGGATACGTCGCAGCTGGAGGCTCCCTACGAGCCGCGCGATTTAACCCCAGAGATTAAAGCGACCGGGCTGGGGACAGTGGAGTTCCGCGGCGTAAACATCAACGTGCCGCGGCTCTCGAAAAACGTCACTGACAACGGTTGGAACGGCCCAGACCACCCCCGTACCGCCACGCAAGAGTGGGGAGTAGCGATGCTGCAAGCCACCGCCGACCTAATCGCGGCTTTCATCGCTGAGTTCCAGAAAGCAGAAATCGGCCAGTGAAAGGCGCGCTGCTGGTTGCGGGCAAGCCCCACCGAGATTAACTTGCGCAGCGGCGACTTCATCAACATGGGTTTGGCTCGACTCCGAGGACGGCATGGATGTGACGGCGCGGCGTTCGCTAGCCGATGACCCCATAAAAGTTGCGGTGATACGGCTGCCGCGCATCTCTAACTTCACCGATGCGGATGCGCTC
>JAITED010000066.1 GCA_031282235.1 Propionibacteriaceae bacterium
ACGCCGCCAAACCCGCCGCCCAGATGGGTATCTGGTGAGATTCGGCCTTGTTGTTAGCCTGACGGCGCCCGTATAACTGCCACAGCGGCCTGATGCCCAGCGCTGCCGATATCGCCACCAGTGGCACCACCACCCAGAACACCCAACGCCATCCGACGTTGACAGTCATCCAACCTGCGACAATCGGCCCGACGAACGCTGGCCCCATGTAACAGGCGGCGAAAATCGCCATCAGGTCGGCGCGCTGCGGCCCCGAATACACCTCCGCTAGCACCACCATCACAGATACGGTGAGCAGCCCACCGCCAAACCCTTGAATCCAGCGCGCCACCAGAAACCACAGCGCGTAGCGGGAGGTGGCGGCCACCACCAGCCCAGCCCCGAAGAACGCCAACCCCAACCCCAACGGTTGCATCGCACCGCGGCGGTCGCACAGCCGCCCTGCCACCACGGTGGCGAACACCTGCCCAATCATGAACATGGAGAAAGCCCAGGCGTACCACGCCTCGTGCCCCAAATCATTGAATACGCTGGGTATCGCGGTGGTGATAGCGAAAGACTCAAAGGCTACCGGCACCACGCCCACCATCAGCGATATCGTCAACGGTAGCTTTTGTGAGATGGGACGGTGCGCAAACTCCTTGAGGTCGGTGCTGCCAGCGCGCTCTGGTGTCAGATTGGGCTGCGTCACCCCTTAAGTCTCTCATTCACCAGTACTATCAAGTCAACCCACAGCTAATTCTTATAAAGATTTTTGCTCTCAGCACCTCCCGCACACCATACTTACTCAGTTGCAGGTAGAATCATGTGATATGACTGAGGTTGCACCCGGCTCGGATACGGTGGTGTTGGAACGCCCGGAGATACGTTACGACGAGGGCGACCACGACCGTTTCTCCCACTACGTGCCCAAGAATCAATACATGGAGGCTATCGTCAACGGTACGCCGGTAATGGCGTTGTGCGGCAAACTGTGGATTCCCGATGCTGACCCAGAGCGTTTCCCGGTGTGTCCCACTTGTAAAGAGATTTACCAGAGCTTGCGCAAATAAGCATGATTCAGACTAAAGGATTGACGAAACGCTACGGGAAAACCCTAGCGGTGGACGCGCTGACCATCACGGTGGAGCCGGGCAAAGTCACCGGGTTTTTGGGGCCAAACGGGGCGGGCAAATCTACGACAATGCGTATGATTCTCGGCCTCACCCACCCCACCTCCGGCACGGTGAAAGTGAACGGGTATCCGTATGCGCAGTTGAAACGGCCTTTTCAGGAGGTGGGCGCGCTGCTGGATGCGCACACCCTAAACCCGGGGCGCGCCGCCCGTAGCCAACTGCGCGCGTTGGCCGCCACCCACGGCATCCGCGATTCCCGGGTGTCGGAGGTCATCGAACTGACCGGGTTGCGCAGCGTTGCCAACCGTAAAATCGGCTCATTTTCGTTGGGGATGTTGCAGCGCCTTGGTATCGCCGTTGCACTGCTGGGAGACCCAAAAACGCTGGTGTTGGACGAGCCGGTGAACGGTCTCGACCCCGAGGGGGTGCGCTGGGTGCGCGATTTGGTGAAATACCTCGCCGGGTTGGGCAAAACGGTGTTTCTCTCCAGCCACCTGATGAGCGAGATGGAACAAACCGCTGACCATCTGATTATTCTTGGGGGCGGCAAGCTGTTAGCCGATGTGGATATGGCGACGTTCATCACCGCCGCCAGTGAAGTCGGTGCCCGGTTGCGCTCGCCCCACGCCGCGAAGATGGCGGCTTGGTTGGCGCAGCCGGGGGTGCAGATTGACCAGTTGGCTCCTGACTATATCGAAGTGCGCGGTCTGGACGCGGTGCAACTCGGTGAAGCTGCTTGCGCTCAGGGTTGGGAACTGCACGAGTTGACCCCGCTGAGCGCGAGCCTAGAGCAGGCGTATCTTGAACTCACCGGCGACGCCACCGAGTACCGCTTTGAGGCTTATACGGGACAGGGGGCGCGCCCATGAGCGATACGCCGTATAAGACGAAGGTAGCGGTGCGTAACGTCGCTTTCCATCGGGTGCTGCGCTCCGAACTGATTAAGTTGTTTACACTGGCATCCACTTGGTGGTTGTTGGCTATCGCTGTCGCTCTCACGGTGGGTATGGGCGCGCTCATGGGTTGGTCTATCAATCAACTGTTGACTAATCCGGAAAGTGTTGGGATGCCGCCAGAGATGGCTACGGAGTTTGACGGCCTGTCAGCCACCGCGCTCGCCGCTAGTGGGATGCAGTTTATGCAGCTGGTGATGGTTATCCTAGGTGTGCTCTACATCACCAACGAGTACTCCACCGGTTCCATCAACTCCACCCTAATCGCTATCCCCACCCGGACGGTTATGGTGCTTGCCAAAGCCGTAAACCTGAGTGTCACCGTATTCATCACCGCGCTGGTTTCGTTATACGCCGCCACTTTCGTCGGTTGGACGTTCATCTCGCAATCCGGTATAGACGACAGGTTCACTTGGGAGGGGTTGCGTCTCCTAGCTGGTGCTGCGCTAGCCAACACCCTAATCGCCATATTTGCGCTGGCCATCGGGTTGTTGCTGCGTAGCACCGCCGCTGGTATCGCCACGGCGCTAGGGGTGCTGTTGGTGCTGCCCGGCGTAATCTCCATGCTGCCTTGGGATTGGGCAACCACCTTAGGTGAATACCTCCCCTTCGCCGCCTCCACTTGGCTCTACACCTTCAACGACGCCACCCCCCTGTGGCACTGGACCGAATGGGGCTTCCTGAAAGGGCTCTGGGTCACCGGAGCTTGGGCAGTCCTCCCCCTAACCCTAGGAATCATCACCCTAAAGCTGCGCGACGCCCACACCGGGGATTAACCGCGCTACCGCTTTTGTGGAGATACTCTCGGCGCAGGTTCCTGAATACTGCAACCGCGTTCGCTAAGCTCACCCCGCGCCAGCTAAGACGGGCAACGAAGTCTCGCGGCCTGCGCAGCACGAACTCTCCGGACGCTGCGCACTTACTCGGACGTATCGTATCGGGCTTTAAGCCGCGCAATCTCCGCAGTTAACTCAGCAGTTATCTGCTCCCACTTCTCTCGTTCCTCCTGCGCGCCTTTCTGTAGCCCTTCTTCGCGGCCTTCTTTTCTTGCGGTGGATAGGGCGTTGTCCAAGTCATGCCTAGTGGTTTCGCGACGACGTTCTAAATCCCGAAACTCTTCAGAAACGGTAACGCGTCGGTATGATTCAACTAACTGTGTCACGCTCTTTACCCCCAAACTGTTTAGATGTTTCAATTCTTCTTCCGTTTTAGCATGAAACAAGGCTAGTAGCAACACTAGTTCACTGCTGTTTACGTTTACTGTTTTGGGAAGTTTCGGTAGCTCAAAAAAATGTATCCCAAATTTATCCGAAAGCACTTCGTAGTGTTCGGTATCAAAAATACGAAACTCACTACGAAACTCTTGCCAATCAAACAGGCTGAACTCCAAAATGTTTATACAAATCACTTGAGGTAGCTCAACATAACCATGACCAGCAAGTAGCGCGGAAGAAAACTGCCTCGCCCAATTAAACAGGGAGCGTTCTCGGTAGTTCTTTTCATCCACTACCTGTACTTCCAAATTCACTCT
>JAITED010000167.1 GCA_031282235.1 Propionibacteriaceae bacterium
GGTGAGCTGGTTTTTCATCTGGGTAACGACTGCTTCGGCTTGCGCATCCTTACCCAGCACCTTGCCAACTAAGGTGATGGCTTCGTATGTCTCCGCGATGGTGTCAGCGTCGGTGGCGAACACCACAATACCGGCAGCTTCCAGCTTTTCGACCTGCTCTTTGGTCTGCGCCATGGTGCTCATAAATACGATGTCGGGCTTCAGCGCGATGATTTGCTCGATATTGGTGTCGTTGCCGGATTGTACGATGGGGACTTCCAGCACCTCAGCGGGGTAGTCGCAGTATTCGCCGCGTCCCACCACGCCCGCACCGGCACCGACGGCGTAGATGATTTCAATGTCAGACGCGGTGAGTCCGACGATTCGCTCCGCCGGTTTCGGCAGAGTTACGGTGCGCCCGGTCTGGTCGGTTACTGTGATTGGCTGGTTGGCCGTCGTGGTGGTCGTACCCGCCGGGGTACTACTTGTTGTTGCACCGGGGTTATCCGTGGTGCAGGCGGTAAGCGTGGTGGTTGCCAGCAGTACCGCAGCAGCAAAGGCTGTAAAACGCCTCATCTGTTTGCTCCTATTTCCTCCCTGGCGCGTGGCTCCAAAAACGCAAAGATGCGGCTGTGACTAGCACAGACCGCATTTTCTGACGCATCCTTTGCCGTTGCCAAAGACCCATACTCGTGAGTGGTTGCTTGGGAAGTGCCGCCTATGCCTAGCCGACGCTTCCGCACGGACATACGTATGTAGGTTTTCTGGCTCACGGCTCATTACACCTGGTCGCCCTTCCCAGAGTCATACGACTCCAGTGGTTGCAACCGACCGGTATTCCTCGTATACAGCGGCGGTACCGCACAGGTATTTCACCTGTTTCCCTGCCACTTCCCACCCCGCGCCCAACTCGCTTTAACCTGTTCGTTGCGCCCGGAGCCGTAGGTGACATCCATACGTATCTGTTATTCAGTTGTCGATTTGCGAGCCTTAGTAGGCTCAATTCATTAGTGTATAACCCGTGACCCACGAAATCCGATTATTACTCACCGCTGTGATGTTCTACACCCGGCTGCCGGTTCCAAAGTGGGTGGGTTACTCCCCGGAGCAGTTGAACGCCTCCACCCGCTACTTCCCGGCTATCGGCTGGATAGTGGGCACCGTGGTGGGCGGGGTCGCTTGGGGTGCGCAGTTGTTGTTGCCCGCGCCGGTAGCGGTGGTGCTTGCCCTTATCGTCGGCGTGATGCTCACCGGAGCGTTCCATGAGGACGGTTTCGCTGACCTCTGTGACGGTTTCGGGGGCGGCACCACCAAAGAGCGCACCCTAGAGATTATGAAAGACAGCCGGGTGGGGGCATACGCGGTAATCGGTCTGGTGCTGCTGTTCGCGCTAAAAGTGAGCGTGCTGGTGGCGTTCCTAGACGGTTGGGCTGGCCGCTGGCTACCCTCCGTTACCGGCGGCGACGTTTGGTTCGTAATCCCCACCGTGATTTTTGCCCATGTCGCCAGCCGCTGGGCGGTCACTTGGATTATTCTGCGCTATGAATACGCCCGTGACGACCTCACCAGCAAATCTAAGCCGATTGGGCGTTCCATGAGCGGCGGCGGTTTCGTATACGGCACCCTGTATCTGTTAGGCGCGTTAGCCCTAGTGGTGCTGCTTCCCAACGCTGCCCCCCGCCTGCTCCGCCTCGCCATCAGCAGCGGGGCAGTGCTGTTAGCGTGGTTGGTGGCTCTGCGCTGCGGCGCTTGGTTCCGTACTCGCTTAGGCGGTTACACCGGTGACTGCCTAGGTGCCGCCCAACAAATCATCGAACAAGTGATACTAATCGCTATCCTAATAAGTGCCCACCTACTACTACCTCTGGAGTGAACCCCATGATTCTTTACTTGATACGCCATCCCCGCACGATCTACGGTCAAACGCTGTGTTACGGGGCGAGCGACGTACCTGTTGACCCGCAGGTGTTGGCAGACGCGGTGGCGCAGGTGCGCCCACTGCTACCTACAGATATCCCTAACGAGAACTGGTATGCTTCCCCGCTCAGCCGTGCTGCAAACTTGGCGCGCGCGCTTGGCGCAGCGCCGCAGTTGGATGCGCGTATGCAAGAACTAAACTTCGGTGACTGGGAACTCGTCCCGTGGAATGACCTCCCACTAGCAGATTTGGCGCGTTGGGGTGAAGATTTCGTAAACTCTCCAACACCGGGCGGCGAGAGCTTCTCCCAACTGCAAGAGCGTACTGTGGCTTTCGCCACCGACCTGCTAGCTACCGGCGTGGAGCAAGCCGTGGTGGTCACCCACTCTGGCCCTATCCGTACCCTAACCGCGTGGGCGCTAGGTCTCCCGCTAGCAAACGCTTTTCGTTTAGAGGTAGGTTTCGCCGGAGTGCTCAAACTCTCCCTAAACCCCGACCCCGCACTCAACCGGCTACTGTCCCTCTCCGGCCACTGAAGCCGACCGGCTCGCTAACCTAGTTGCTGCTGTTTAAGTTAGTCTCACGCTTTTAGCTGGCTCAAAGCCCAATGCACAATATCTGTGATGAGGGCGTGGTCAATGGGCTTATCAAGTGGCAGTTGTACTGTTCCCTTGCTGGTCTTATACCCCGCAAGGCGCTCAGCAAACACCGCAGTCGCTGCGCCGCCGGGGTATAAACCGATGTGTTTCGGAAAAGCCGCAAAGTGAATCAGATTTTTTCCCTGCTAAAAAGTTGGCATCTGATACGAGATTTTCTCGCTAGCGTCAGGAGCCGCAGCCCGAATGGTTTTACGTATATCTTGCAGCAGCCCCCTAACAGATTCCGGCTGTGCCGCGATATACGCATCAATAACGCTGATTTCAGAATCTAAATATCCCCGTGCCCGCTGTTCTTTTTCGATGAGCGCCAGCGCAATCCGTAAAGCATCCACCCGCCTATCGTTCAAAGTTTTCTGTGCGGACTGCAACTTGCCGCCCGCCTGCATCTTCTCGCACTTCTGCAGTGTTGACGCAATTGAACTTTTCGCAAGCTCTAATTCTTGCCCGGTGTATTCCCTCATGCTTCATACTCGCACATTTTGCGCAAAGGGCAACTACCTTCCAGCAACAAGTCTAGGGGCGGTGCCCAGTATCGCGTTTGCGTTATTTTGAGTATCGCGTTTGCGTTAAATGTTGCTATATGAATTGGTTGGCGGTTTGGCGCAAGGCACAGGAAGAACTGCATCTCTTGACGAAGAATCGTAGCATCGCAAACTGGGACGGCGCACTCGGCGTACCGCGTAGGAAAGCGATGAGGTTCCCATCGGGTGGCATCTTGGAACACCATCGGAGAAACTTCGACGCGATATTTGCGGCTACGACTGCCAAGGTTGCAGCAGCGGGATGAGTGTCTTACTATTGGTAAGGAAAGGAGGTGGCGTGATGCCTACGGCGATTATGTCTAGTAAAGGTCAGTTGGTGGTGCCGCAAGAGGTGAGGGTTGATCTGGGGTTGACGGCTGGTAGTCGGGTTGATTTCGTGAAAGATGGTGACCATTATCAGTTGGTGCCGCGTAAAATCTCGGTGAAAAGCTTGTATGGTTATCTTCCGAAACCTGAGCGAGCGTATACGTTGGGGGAGATGCAGGAAGGAATCATTCAGGGGGCGTTGGAGTCGATGCAATGGTCGGATT
>JAITED010000171.1 GCA_031282235.1 Propionibacteriaceae bacterium
AATACGACGTAGTCAGCGACCACATCTATCGCTTCACGCCGCTCCACGTCACCAACGCGGAGAAAGACACCATGCACAACCGCAACGAACACGTCAGCATCGCCAGTTTCGACCACATGATTGAGTTTTTCGTTGACTTTTTGTGTCAGTTTTAACGTTTACGGGTGAATGCAACTTCACTAGGCAAAACCTAGCTCATCTTTCAAAAAACACCACCGCAACACCGTAAGACCAACAGGGGGACACTTATGGCATATATCCCATTGACAACGTATGATTCCGCAGATCCTGCGGTGCGCGCCGCCTATGATGACCAAATCGCCAAACATGGGCGGATCACCAACATGAAACGCACGCTCTTACACAACGTGCCTGCCTTTGATGCGTATATGGAGTGGTATACGCTCTACGACCTGATTGTGCCGTGGCTGGGCGCGCGCACCCTGTCGCTGTTCGCCTACGCGATAAGCACCGGCAACGACTGTCTGGTCTGCTCCACGTTTTTCCGCAAGATTCTTATCGACGCTGGCGACGACCCGGACAACCCCACCCTCTCCGATACGGAACGGTTGCTGCTGGAGTTCGGCAAAGAGATTACCCAAAACCCGAACCACATCCCTGCCCACATTTACACCGCCCTTAAGGCGCGTTTCGATGATGAGCAGTTGGTGTTGCTGATTGCATTCGCTGGCATTATGGCAGCCACCAACCTGTTCAACATGGTAGCCAAGGTGGATTTGGACGAGGTGCTATACGCCTACACAAAAGATGATATAAAAAGTGACACCCAAAACGACAGTGGGGTTAAAGAAATTACAGACATTAAAGGGGGGCAGGACTGATGGGAGAGTTTTCCGGTCAGACGGTGTTCATCACCGGCGCAGCGCACGGTCAAGGGCGCGCGGTCGCTTTGGCGTTCGCAAGAGAGGGCGCGAACGTTGTGGCGTTTGACGTAGCCAAACAGCTTACGTATCCGGCTTACGAGTTCGGAAGCAACGCGGAGTTGGGGAGTTTGCAAGCCGAGATTGCGGCGTTGGGCGCGCAGGCGGTGATCGCCGTGGGTGATGTCCGCGACGACGCAGCGATTACGGCAGCGGTTGACGCCGGGATTGCGGCGTTTGGCCGGATAGATGTGCTGTTTAACAACGCGGGCATCTGCGCCTACGCCGAGATTGATACCATGACCGACGAGGCGCGCGATGCCATGATAGACATCAACCTGAAAGGCCCGATGAATGTGGCGCGGCGCGTGGTGCCGCACCTGAAAGCGGCGAATCGCGGCGTAATCATCAACAACTCCTCCGTGATGGGGTTGCGGGGCGGGCGACGGCTCTCGCACTACGTTGCCAGCAAGTGGGGGCTGACCGGGTTGACGAAAGCCTGGGCAATCGAGCTAGCGCCGTATAACATTCGGGTGGTCAGCATCCATCCGACGGGCGTAAACACCCCGATGAACGATGGTTTGGCGGCGATGGAGGGGGCAACCCCGCTGGAGATAGCGGAGCGCAGCGCTGGCAACCTGCTGCCGGTGCCTTGGGTAGAAGTAGAAGATGTGGCACAACTAGTGCTGTTTTTGGCAAGCGAGAAAGCGAGGTACGCCACGGGTTCGCAGTTTACGTTGGACGCCGGGCTATTAACCGTATGATAAACACGAAGTTCAAGGTGCCGTTGGGTGGGCTACCGCAAAAAATCCACATCCGCTCGCTTGACGAGGAAAACCCGGTGCTGCTGTTTTTACACGGCGGGCCGGGCGTCGTAAACCGGCACGCCATCATGGGGCCGCACGCCGACTTGCTGGATACGTTTACCCTAGTGGGCTGGGATCAGCGCGGTAGTGGCGGTTCGTATTGGGGGGCGAAACCCGAAACGCTAACCGTGCAACAGCTCGCCGCTGATACGGCGGAGTTGATCGCCGGGCTGTGCGCCCGTTTCAACAAGGACAAGCTGTTCATCATCGGCGGCAGTTGGGGCAGCGAGTTGGGCACGCATGTGGCGTATCAATACCCAGAGCACATCGCCGCCTACGTCGGCTTCGGTCAGGTGGTGAACGGCGCGGAGAATGAGCGTTTGAGCTACGAATTCGCGCTCCGGGAAGCCGAAGCCGCCCACGATGCCGAATCCATCAAACTGCTCACCGACATCGGAGCGCCCGAAAATGGGGTTTATCGGGGCGGGTTCAAGTCCATGATGATTCAGCGCCGCGTGATGACGAAGTACGGCGGCTACTCGCAGGACGCAAGCAAGCGCAGCTACTTCGATGCCATCGTCAAACCGATACTGCTCTCCGGCGAGTACTCGCTCACCGACCTCATCGGACTCATCAAAGGTTACAAATACGTACTGACCGCCATGTGGGATGAGATTGCGGACATAGATTTGGCGACGGCTTGTCCCAGCTTCGAGATGCCGTACTTCATCTTCGATGGACGTTTGGACAATAACACCCCGGCGGTGCTGGTGGAGGACTACTTCAACCGTATCGCAGCGCCGCACAAAGAACTGATTTGGTTTGACGCGGCTGGCCACAACCCGATGGGGGACGAGCCGGAACGGTTTAAGACGCTACTGCGGGAGAAACTACGCGACGTAGCCGCAAGTGAACAAGGAAAAGGGATACGGATATGAGCACGGAAATTAACGAAACTACGGCCAGCGCCGCACCTCCAACTGAGGCCACTCCCCCGGCCCCCACCCCAGCCCCCCATCCCACCCCAGTGGAGGGCCAGAAAATCAAATTC
>JAITED010000210.1 GCA_031282235.1 Propionibacteriaceae bacterium
TTAGGTCTGGAAGCGTTGGCAGAGTCGCTGACTGGGGAGCGGGTTGCGCTGCCTGGGTATGAACTTTTGTTCTCTGACACCGCTGGGGTGTTGCAGTGGTTGGCACAATCCGGGTGGGGGGTGGAGCGTATCACTGCCTTTCGACAAGCGCGGGAAACTGCCGGGGAGCGGTGGCCGCTGCCAGTCTCCCCCGCCGCATACGCCGGGCTGGGAGCCGCCCAGTTCATAGCGGCGCGCACCGCGCTGCTAACTAGGCTCGCGGTCACCGCAGCGAAAGTACGGGATGCCGCCACCCCCTTAGATGCGGACGACAAGCGGCTATTAGAAGAAGTGCCGCCACATCATGGGTCAGTGGGGTAGGGGTTCAGGGTTTACTCCACGATGACTACGATGGTCATCTCTGCGGCGGCGGCGATAGCGGTAGCGGCGCTGCGGTTACAGGCAACTATGAGCAGGGCGCTGGTGTTGCTGCTGCCGAGGATGCCGCTGTTATCGCCGTTGGGCAAGGCAGCTACCCGTACCCTAGTGGCTAACGTTTCGGCGTAACCCTCGGGCGCTACCCCAACCAGAGTGACCAGAGTGCCGGGGTGCAACAACTGCAACATCTCGGGGTCACGAATCCGCACCGGCACCAGCACTTCAGCGACAGCGTCATCTCGAATCGCTGCCGCCGTAAACGAGCTAGCGGTAAGCGGCACCCCGGCGGCCACTCGACTCACGGTGATGTTCCCCACTGCGGCCTCCAAGGTGGTGAGTGCATCCGGCGGCACCAACTCCGACGGCCATTTAACGAGCGCCACTTCAGCCCCAGACACTTGCACCCCCGGCGCGATGTCGATTTTCGCCACCACAACCGGGGTGCTAGGGCCGCGTATTGCGTTAGTGATGACCGTAACCCCAGCCAGCAAAGCCACAGCTAACGCCACCAACCCCAGCCCGAAGCGGTGCCAGCGCGCAAACCGGATAACTCCGGCGACACTAAAACTTTTCACGCCCTCTCTCTACGGAGAATCCGCGCAAACCGGCCACCCAATTCGCAATTGTGGATAACTTTTTGGTTCTTGAAACTAAAACTAATCCCTGTGGATAACTATCAGGCCGGATTCGGTGATGATAGCGTCTACGCTCTGGTCGTGGGGGTCAGTGGGAACAGTGTCGTATACCTCGGCGGCGTATAGCAGCAACAGGCGGAGGGCATCGACGCGGGCGTGTGGTAGCGCGCGGTCATACCAGCCGCCGCCAGTGCCCAATCTGGACCCGTCACGGCCACCGGCTAAACCGGGGATGATAATCAGGTCGGCTAGGGATAACGCTTCGGGGGGTAACGCTTCCCCCACTGGTTGCGGTATGCCGGAGCTGGTGAGCGCTGTTTCACCGCGATACCACGCCCAGCGGGGCCCTGCTGTTGATGTTAATACGGGGGCTAGCACCAGGGCCCCTAAATCCAGCATCAAGTCAACGATGGGCTGGGTGCCGGGTTCAGTTCCGTATGACAGATAACTGGCTACCACCAGCCCATCCAGCGGCCCGCGTTCGGCTACCACGTCAAATAGGGTGGATTCTGCGCAGTCATCAAAGTCTGAATCTGAGCAGTTTTGGGCGGGGGACGGGGCGTAATTTGCTAGTTGATTACGCTCTTTTATGCCTTGGGCTACCACCGCCACATCGACGCAGCGCAGCGTATCCCACTGCTGTTTCTGGTCTGTGGTGATGCTGGCTCGCTGCGTAATCATCTGACGGCGTAGTTCCGTTTTGGCCGTGGCGCTGCTGGTATTAAAGGTAGACATGCGTTTATGGTAGATGGTATGGCGTTATTTGCACACCAAACCACGGCCAACACCACCGCGCACAAAGATGGGATTGGCGCGCACAGCACCGCCACACTCCCCCCACCGCCCCCGTTGGATGCGCTGGGGCGCAGAACGCTCACCGACCACTGCGACTATCTGCTGCAGGCCACCACGCCGCAACCCGAGTTTGGCATCAAGCTGTTTGACGCACTGGGGCTTACGCTCTGCGAAAACATCAAAGGTGACGGCAACGTGCCCGTTGCTGACCTAGCTGAGATTGATGGTTACGCGGTACGCGCCACAGACACCGAGTTTGCTAATGAGGATTTACAAGCCGTGGGGCAGTTGGTGATGCTGCCGGTGCTGGAACCCGCCCCAGTGTTGCCCAAAGGTAACGCGATTCGGGTCACTGCCGGAGAGCCGATTCCGCTTGGCGCGGATGCGGTGGTGCCGCTGGCGCTGATTGAGGAGCGCGCCGGGAACGAGATTGCGTTGCTCCGGGTGTTCCAGACTGGGGAGTGGGTACGGCCCGCCGGTTCCGATGTCACCGACCGGGTGGTGTTCGCCCGCAGCGGCGAGGTGATTACCGAAACTTTGCTCGCGCTGTTGGCGGCCGCCGGGTTGGACCGGGTGTTGACCCGTCCGGCGGCGCGGGTATCGGTATTGAGCTTTGACCACATCACCGACCCGGAGGCCATCGCCACCACAGACCGCCGGGGTCGGCACTTGCACTCGGCGTGTTCGTTCCTCATCGGCGCGAAGTTGCTGGGCGATGGGGCGAAAGTGTGGCGCAACGATGTGACGTCATTGGAGCCCGATAAGTTGCATGAACTGATTGACAGCGAACTGATACGCTCCGATCTCATCGTGGCTACCTCAGCGCTCGGTATCGGTGCGGTACGCGAAGAACTCGCCCGGATGGGTGTAGTAGATGCTTGTCAGGTGGCTGTGACTCCCGGTGGCGAGCAGGTGTTTGCCATCATCGGTGAACATCAAACGCCGGTGTTCGTACTGCCCGCCGACCCGGCGGCAGCGTTCTTCAGCTATCACATGTTTATACGTCCGGTGCTGCGAAAATTGACGGGAGTTTTGCCACATCGCCCGCAGTCCAAACTGTGTTTCGCAAGCGAAGATATGGTGTCAGAACCGGGAGTTTTTGAGCTGTGCCCCGTCAAATTACATACGACCGCTGGCCGTCTCGTCGCCACCCCCTGCGGGCAACCGCAGTTGACCACTCTCGCTGATTTGGCGCAGGCCAACGCCATCGTAGGATTGCCGGAGGATAAGACGGAGATTAAAGCGGGCGAGCCGCTGCAAGCCTGGGAGTTCTGACGAGTTATAGGGTTTTACGGCTTGTCGGCTGCGACGAAAACCTTTCGAGACTATAGCGTGGAGCGTATGAGCATTGGCGGTATGGTTTTAGGCCTGGTGGCTGTGGTGTGGTTGGTCTGCCTGCTGCCGTGGTTTCTGCGCAACAACAAGCAGGAACCGGTAGACCCCGCCACTGCCGATTTCGGGGAGCAGATGCGCTACATACGGCGTGGCCAAGAGCCGCTTCAGGTGGTTGCTGCCGCTTTTGGCAGTGACCTTGAGGTGTCCACTCCGCTGTTACGCCGAGCAGCGCGCAACCAGATTGCTGCGGAGGCGCGCACAGCGATACGGCGGCGGCGTATCGGATTCGCCATCAACTTTGCGGTGCTGTTAGTCACCGCGGTTTTGCCGTTCTTCACCCCGATTACGCCGTGGATACGGTTGGTAGGCCCGTTAGCGCTCCTTGGTTGGGTGGTGATTTCCCGTGCCAGCGTCGTCATCGTCGGTAAGCAGTTGCGGCAACGTATGGCGTTGTTGGAGCGCGGTTGGGAGGAAACAACTGTCGCCGTAGAACTGTCCGAAACCGCGCCAGCGCCCACGCTCGCCCCCGGTGATAACGAACTGTCCGTAGAGTTATCCGGCGCTATCACCTCCATGCCGTCGCTGCTTGAGCCGGTGCCGATTGCGTCCCCCACGTATCTAAACCGTCCCCTGCTCCCCCGCTCGGTGCGCGTAATTGACCTCGCCCCGCCCTCCATGTGGCAAGGTGTCCCGCTCGCAACCCCCACCACCGGCAGCAAACAAGAATCGCTCCCCGAAGACACCCTGAACCTAAACACCGTAAACATCAACCAAGAGCGTGCCGTAGGAGAATAGCTCTGGTTTTGCGAACCCCTCTACCCGTCATGCTGCGTTGGGGGTGCATGTGGTTGTGTCGTTCACGGTGTCGGAGTTAGGGATGGTTGTTGAGTGTTTCTCGGTGCGGGTTTCTGGATGCTGCGACTGCGCGCAGCATGACGGGGGAAGTGTCCACGTAGTTCACCTTGTGTTCCTACCCCGTCATGCTGCGCGGAGTGAGCGTAACCCTTCCCCGTCATGCTGCGCGGAGGCCGTAAGGCCGGAGTCGCAGTATCCAGGAACCCAGCCCGTGTGAAGCTA
>JAITED010000099.1 GCA_031282235.1 Propionibacteriaceae bacterium
TGAGCGCTTTCGTCAGTTCGGTCTTGCCGACACCGGAGGGGCCAGCGAAGATGAACGAGCCGGAGGGGCGCTTCGGGTCTTTCAACCCTGCGCGGGTGCGTCGTATGGAACGCGCCAGCGCTTTCACCGCATCGTTCTGCCCGATGTAGCGCTTGCCAATCTCCGCTTCCATCTGGAGCAACCGTGCCGATTCCTCCTCGGTGAGTTGCGTGACTGGCACGCCGGTGGTGGAGGAGAGCACCTCCGCGATTTCTTCCGTGCCGATTACGGCGGGCACCGCAGATTCGTCCTCAGCCCAAGCGGCGCGCTTCTCGGCGCGTTCCTCCATGAGGTTTTTTTCGTCATCGCGCAGTTTCGCCGCCGCCTCATAGTTTTGGTCGCTTAAGGCCGCTTCTTTCTCCAACTGCACGTTGGCGATTCGCTCATCCAGTTCGCGCAGGTCGGGCGGTGCCGTCATACGGCGAATACGCATCCGCGCTCCCGCCTCGTCGATTAGGTCAATTGCCTTGTCAGGCAGGAAACGGTCCTGTACATAGCGGTCAGCGAGATTCGCAGCAGCCGCTAGCGCGTCGTTGGTGATGGTGACGCGGTGGTGCGTTTCGTAGCGTTCGCGCAGCCCTTTCAGAATCTCGACGGTGAGCGCGATGGACGGCTCCTCCACCTGAATGGGTTGGAACCTGCGCTCCAGCGCCGCGTCTTTCTCAATATGCTTGCGGTACTCGTCCAGTGTGGTCGCGCCGATGGTTTGCAGTTCACCGCGCGCCAACATCGGTTTCAACAAGCTGGCGGCATCCAGCGCGCCCTCAGCGGCACCCGCGCCCACCAACGTATGAATCTCGTCGATGAACAGGATGACGTCTTTCCGGTCGTTAATCTCTTTCAGCACCTTTTTCAGGCGTTCCTCAAAATCGCCGCGATAACGCGAACCGGCAACGAGTGCGCCCAAATCAAGGGTGTATATCTGCTTGCCACGCAGGGTTTCCGGCACGTCGCCGCGCACGATAGCCTGCGCCAGCCCCTCCACGACCGCCGTTTTGCCCACGCCCGGCTGGCCGATGAGCACCGGATTGTTTTTGGTGCGGCGGCTCAGCACCGTCATCACTCGCTCAATCTCTTTGAGCCGACCAATCACCGGGTCAAGTTTGCCGTCTTTGGCTGCCTGAGTGAGGTTGCGGCCAAACTTGCCCAACGCGCCGTCGGAACTGATGGTGTTGGTGCCGCCGACGCCCACAGTTTCGCGCCTGCCGCCCCGCTCTGAGGTGTTGCCCGGCTCGTCACTGGCGTGCTGCTCGTTCTGCAACAGGCTGGTGACCGCCTGACGCACCTGTGATAACTCCAGACCAAACTTGATAAGCACCTGCGCCGCCACGCCCTCGCCCTCGCGGGTGAGCCCCAGCAGCAGGTGTTCGGTGCCGATGTAGTTGTGGCCAATGGTGAGCGCTTCGCGTAGTGAGAGCTCCAACACCCGCTTAGCGCGCGGCGTGAACGGAATCGCGCCGCTGGGCTGCGTCTCGCCTTTACCCAGAATGTCGTCAACCTCAGCGCGCATCTTCTCCAGCGTCAACCCCAGATTCTTCAACGCTTGCGCCGCGATGCCCTCATCCTCACGCATCAACCCCAGCAACACATGCTCCGTGCCGATGTATTTATGGTTGAGCATCTTGGCTTCCTCTTGAGCCAAAATGATGACGCGACGCGCGCGATCCGTGAACCTCTCAAACAAGTGAAACTCCTAATACACAAGTTGCGCGACCCAGACTCAACTGAGTCGCTTCAGCTATTGTACTAAAGGAGTAGGCGCGCTTGTTTATTCCCGCCGTTTAAGTGCAGCCGGGCGGGGTAGATTTCCACTGCGTCGCCGTCCGTTGGGTCGTTTTGGACGAGTGTTGACGCTAAAGGTTGCACTTCGGGGTCAACCTCTGCCCAAGGGATGAGTACGAAAGCCCGTTTGCGGGCGCGGGGGTGGGGGATGCTGAGGTTAGGGGTGTGCAAGTGGTGGTTTTCGTATTCGATGATGTCGATGTCGATAGTGCGCGGCCCTTTGTCGATGACGCGCACCCGCCCCAGCCGGTTCTCGATGGCCTGTATGAAGTTGAGTAAAGTGTACGGCGCAAGGCTCGATTCCCCGATGACTACGGCATTCAAGAAATACGGCTGGTCAAGATAATCCACCGGAGCGCTGCGATATACGCTGGACACCGCCGTAAGCCGCAGGTGGGGCACCTCCCCCAACCAAGACAGCGCCCGCCGCAGATACCCCACGGAGTCCCCCAGATTGGAACCCAGTGCCAGCACCACTTTCGCCATCAGCGGGCTTGCTCCCGGGTTACGGTGGCCGATACATTACGAAACTTCGCCGGAATCGGGGCATCCGGTTTATTCACCGTCACGCTCACCCGCAGCACCCGCTCATGGCTGAGCACCTGGTCAGCGATGCGACTAGCCAACGTCTCAATGAGAATCACCGGCTCCCCTGTGACTAACGCCAGCGTCTCCGCCGCGATAGTCGAATAGTTCACCGTATCCGACAACTCGTCGCGCTCCGGCCACTCAATCAACAGCTCCAAGTCAACGCTGAACCGCTGCCCCAGCTCCCGCTCGTATTCCAGCGCCCCATGCCGCCCCACAGCCTCCAACCCCGTAAGCCTGATAACTCCGCTACTCATACCCTCACCATACGCGCACCCCCGCCGTAACTAGTACCGGCGGCGGTTAGCAGGCAGCGTCAACCTCATCCAACCAGACATTGACCAGCCCAACCGCATCTTCCAATGTCATCATCAGCCCGGTTGCGGCAGCGGCTTTATCGAAACTCTCTCGCCAATGCGGATACGCAACAAGCCGAACTGGCCAAGGCCGCACCAACCGCTTTAGAACTTGCGCCTCAGCCGCCCGGACACTGAAAATATCCCGTATAGCTTCCCTAATCGCCGCAAGTGTCGGTTCGCCCGTATCATCAACTAACGCTTTTATCAATAGCAAATCCACGACATCGCGCGCCCGCTCGTTGACATAAACGGGAGGCTCATGCGGGTCAGTAGCCGCATGAACTTTCTGCGCTATCTGATAACGCATAGCTAAACCCACCAAATAATCCGGTGTAGGTAGACCAAATCCTGCCAACGAGGGCGCAGTAACCGGCTCCGCAAAAGCGCCCGCACCACCCTCATCAGGCGAAATCTCTACCTGAATACGCCTCCAAGTCACACCATTAAGCTGCGCAATCACATCGAAACGCCGCGGCTTGACTATTTTTGCAGGGGTATCAATAACCTCCACCTCACCGCGCCTGAAAGTCAGTGACCCCCACCTTTCCCTCAAAACCGAATCCAAAATCGCCAAAAAACTATCAATATCCCCCCGAATCAACCCATCTAAATCAGTCGTCGCGCGCGCAAAATCTGGCAATCTGTGCTGCAGCAGCGTGCCACCTTTAAGCAGAAACCAGGGAGTACCAGCCTCATCCGTAGCCCGCTGTAAAACCGCCGCAACCGCAGTCGTCGCCACCAACCAACCCAAACGACCACCGTCTGAGTGCAAATCATTCTCGGCTTTGGCTATCCAAGTTTTAAGGATATTTGCGGAGCCGGGCGACTTGTCTTTCGGTTTGAGTTGGCCAAGAGCTTCTGCAAGGTTGAATGGAAAATCAGCGAACATGGTGGCGTACCTCCAACTTCTGAGCTAACTGCTCTGCTTCCGCAATCAGCAACAACCCCGTCTTTAACGCCCGCTCCAGCGCTTGCTTTATCAGGTAAGTAGGAACCCCCCAATCAATACATTGGTCAATCGTCGTAGGCACATCGGTAATCGGTATCCCTTCGAACCAACTACGTTGTTCGGGAACAAGGTTGTGACGATGAACTATGTAACGCTCGCCACCTGCACGTCGCAATCGACGCTGCCTCCCCACACAAATATGAATCTCATTAGGGTTAATATCGCTAATATCCCAAGCAGCCAACGCCGTCTCATGGCTCAAACACGCCTCAGGCGCACCCGTCCACAATACTGCCAAAGCCCAATTGTCGTATGAACTCGCAGGCACCTGCGGAATCCTATACACCCCACGAGTCGCCCGTTCAATACGCCCCCGGCTTGCCAACTTCACCAACTCAACCCTAGATATACCCTCCTCGGCCGCCTGCTCAGAAGTCACAAAACCATGCTGTTCAATAGCAATCTCACGCAAACGCTCCGTGATTGTCAACACTCCAGCCATGTCAAAAATATACCATAATGGTATACAATTGGCGGCGCAAGAGCGCGTGGTTGGTGATTTGTAACCGGAAAGGTGCCATATCTAAACAACCCCGGCATCGTCAGCTATTAGGCCGCAATCGAAAACCTTTACGGTCAGGGTGGGGTTGTGGACGCGGACTGCCCATACGCCGGCTACGGCGGCTAGCAGGCTGATGGCGGCGGTGGCTAGGTCGCGCTCAGGGGGGGTGTCGCCGGGCTGCGATAGGAAACGCTTGCGGGAGGCTCCGATTAGTACGCGGCAACCCAAGTCGGTGAAAGCGGCTAGGCTGCCGACGATTGCCCAATCGTGTTGGCGTGCTTTGGCGAAACCTAAACCGGGGTCGATGATGATACGCTCCACTGCGATGCCCGTAGCCACAGCGGCAGCTAGCCGCTGTTGGAGTTCACTACGCACCTCAGCCACCGGGTCTTTATACGTCGCGTAGTCGCCCATCACCGCGCTGGGAGCTCGCCAATGCTGGCAGACGTATTCACAACGCAGTTCAGCGATGGTGCGCAACATGTCCGGGTCGGCTAACCCGCCGGATACATCGTTTACGATGCGCGCTCCCGCCGCGACCGCTGCCCTAGCCGTGGAGGCTCGGGTGGTGTCAACCGACAGTACGGCGTTCGGGGCGGCGGCGCGCAACCCCCTTATCACCGGTAACACACGTTGTTGCTCGGTGGCGGCATCCACTTGCGCCGCGCCGGGGCGGGTGGATTCACCGCCTACGTCAATGATTGCGGCCCCCGCCGCCGCCAACTCCAGCCCGTGACGTATCGCCAGCGCCGTATCGTT
This sequence comes from Propionibacteriaceae bacterium, assembly GCA_031282235.1. Lineage (GTDB taxonomy): Bacteria > Actinomycetota > Actinomycetes > Propionibacteriales > Propionibacteriaceae > WRGV01. Next base: position 5,039 of record JAITED010000099.1, read on the forward strand.
GAACTGTCCACCGTCGGAGAACGAATCCGGCGTAACGTTCAACACCCCCATGATGATAGGGCGCGAAACCCCGCGCACGTCTCAGCGCCCCTCAGTGATGAGCGCCATCGCTTCAGCTCGGGTGGCGCTGTGGCGCAGCAGCCCGCGCACCGCAGACGTAATAGTTTTAGAACCGGGCTTCTTCACGCCGCGCATCGTCATACAGAGATGCTCGCATTCCACCACCACCAGCACGCCGCGCACCTCCAGATGGCTCACCAGCGCATCCGCGATTTCGGTGGTGAGGCGCTCCTGCACCTGCGGGCGGCGCGCGTAAACGTCCACCAACCGCGCCAACTTCGACAAGCCGGTGATACGACCGGTCGCCGGAGGGATATACGCAACATGCGCCACCCCATGAAACGGCAACAGGTGATGCTCACACATGCTGTAAACCTCAATGTCGCGCACCAACACCATCTCGTCATGGCTGGCATCAAACGTGGTAGCCAGCACGGCAGCCGGGTTCTCCCCCATCCCGGAGAATATCTCTGCGCAAGCCCGCGCCACCCGCGTTGGCGTATCCCGCAACCCCTCCCGCTCCGGGTTCTCACCGATAGCCCACAGCAGTTCACGCACCGCCGCCGCCGCGCGCGTTTCATCCACCTGAGTCCGGGGCTTATCCGCCTGTCCCATAGCGCCACTCCTCTCCCCTAGGAACCTCTATTCTGTCATGTCCCCACCCCGGTTAATCCCCCACCGTTCAACACCATACGGCGTGATACGAAAGAGTTACGGCGGCGGCGTACAGTTATGGGGTGCTGATTGAAACTACCTCACCTTATCGTTACGCGCTGCTCGTCCACGGCGGAGCCGGAGGGCGTGGCTGGAC
>JAITED010000208.1 GCA_031282235.1 Propionibacteriaceae bacterium
ATGCGCACCACTTCGATCATCTCGCCACCACCCAAGAACGGCGGCAGCGTTTCCAGCAGAGCGTATCGCCCCCAGAGCACTCCGATGCCGGTAGGTCCTAACAGTTTGTGCCCGGTGAACGCCAACATATCCGCGCCCAGTTCCGCTACCGCAGTGGGTCGGTGCGGCACGCCCTGCGCCCCGTCCGCCACCACCACTGCCCCATACTCATGCGCCCAAGCGGCGAGCGCTGCGATGGGGTTTATGGTACCGAGCGTATTGGACACCCAAGCCAGCGACACAATCTTTGTACGTTCGTTGATAAGGTTCTCACTACGGGCTTTGTCTATGTCAAGGCGTCCGTCCTCATCCACATCGAACCATCTAAGCCGGGCTCCGCTGCGCTCACACAGCAGTTGCCAAGGCACGATGTTTGAGTGGTGCTCCAACACTGAGATAACCACCTCATCGCCGGGAACCAACCTCGCCCCTAACGTATAGGCTGCCAGATTCAACGCCTCGGAGGCGTTCTTGGTGAACACCACTTCTTCTGGCCGCGCCGCACCGATGAAACGAGCAATCGCTGCGCGCGCCCCCTCGTAACTTTCAGTCGCTTCCACCCCGAGCGTGTGCATGGCGCGCGCCACGTTGGCGTTATGCGCCCGCGTAAAATCTGCCAGCGCGGCCAACACCGGTAACGGCTTCTGCGACGTATTCGCTGAATCCAGATACACCAGCGGACAGCCGTTCACGCTACGCGAAAGGATAGGGAAATCGGCGCGTATCGCCGCCACATCGTAAGTCATGGCGTACCTCCCAACACCCAACCGACCGGCGCGTTCATCAGATTCGCCCTTTCACAAAGCGCTCGTAACCCTCGGCTTCCAGCAGGTCGGCCAACTCTTTACCGCCCTCCTGCACCACCTGACCGTCCACAAATACGTGTACGAAGTCCGGGGTCGTATAGCGCAGAATACGAGTGTAATGCGTAATCAGCAACACGCCCCTATCCCCTTGCGCTGCGAAACCGTTGATGCCCTCGGCCACCTCGCGTACCGCGTCGATGTCCAGCCCGGAGTCAATCTCGTCCAACACCGCGAACACCGGGTTCAAGATACGCAGTTGCGCGATTTCGGCGCGTTTCTTCTCCCCGCCAGAGAACCCCTCGTTGACCGACCGGCCACCGAAAGTGCCATCCAAACCCACCAACTCCAGCGCGGAGTTGACCTCTTTCGGCCAAGTGCGCACCTTGGGTGCTACCCCGTCCAGCGCCGTTTTGGCGGTACGCAGAAAGTTCGCCAGCGATACGCCCGGCACCTCCACCGGATACTGCATCCCCAAAAACAACCCCGCTTTGGCGCGCTGGTCTACGCTCAGCTCGGTCAACTCCACCCCGTCCAGCGTCACCGACCCGGAGGTGATGCGGTATTTCGGATGCCCGGCGATAGCGTAGGCCAGTGTGGATTTACCGGAGCCGTTCGGCCCCATGATGGCGTGAATCTCGCCGGTTTTGGCGCGGAGGTTTACGCCTTTCAGAATCAGCTTCGGGCCGTCCTCCGTCAAAACTTCGGCGTACAAATCACTGATGTTGAGGTCTGCCATGAATCGCTCCTGCTCTCTACCCTTGGTCGCTTGCGGTCGCAAACTCACTGTTTAATTCGGCGTCCACTAGGTGTTTCAACTGTTCTTCTATCGTTGGTACGCCGATGCGTCTGATGATGTCGTAGAAGAAACCCTGTACGACCAGCCTTCTCGCCTCGGCCTCATCCAGACCGCGACTCATCAGATAGAACAGTTGCCCATCGTCGAAGCGCCCGGTGGTTGACGAGTGCCCCGCACCTTTGATGTTTCCGGTTTCAATCTCTAGGTTGGGCACCGAATCCGCGCGGCAACCGTCGGTTAGCACCAGATTCTTGTTCGCTTCATACGAATCAATGCCGACCGCCTCGCGGCGTATCAACACATCCCCGACCCACACCGCGTGCGCCCCCTTGCCCTGCAGCGCACCGCGATAATCGACGCGGGACACCGTGTGGGGGGCGTTTTGGTCTACGAACAGCCGGTGTTCCTGATACTGCCCAGCGTCGGTGAAGTACAGCCCGAACAGTTCGGCGCTGCCGCCAGCGCCAGTGTATTTCACCGCATTTTGGAGCCGCACCGCATCCCCACCGAACGTCATCATGATGTGGCGATACTGGGCATCCGCACCCACCGCAGCGGCGTGCATCCCGCCGTGTACCGCATCCGCTGCCCAATCCTGTACGCTGACCAACACCAGTTTGGCGCGCTCATGCAGCACCACTTCGATGTTGCCCAGAAAGAGCGCACTGCCACGATGTTCCACCACCACAATGGCCGTCGAATCTTCCCCGGCCTCAATAACTAGGTGTTCCGTCGCCCGCTGCCCGTTGCCCGTGAATGTGAGCACGACCGGCTGAGTGAGGTTCGCCCCGGCGGCGATACGGACATGGCGCGCAGCTACCGCCCCGGCGCTGGCCAACGCCGCAGCGCGGTCTACCGGCACCAAAACGCTACCGCGCACCCCCGCACCGGGCGCCAAAGTGCCGAACGTAACTCCATCCGGGACAGGCATGTTATACGTAAAAGCTATCGCTGCTGCAGCCTGTCCACTCAAAGCCCCCTTTTCAAAGGGGGTGGCAGGCGCAACCTGTCCACTCAAAGCCCCCTTTTCAAAGGGGGTGGCAGGCGCAGCCTGACGGGGGTTTGCTCCCCGCCCCTCACCAAACACACCCCCGCCCCCTTCGGGGGCACCCCCTTTCCCAAAGGGGGCATCAAAGGAATCGGCGGGTGCCGCAACGGGTGACACTGGCTCCCGCAACAACTCCGCGAACCGCGCAATGGGCGCAAACCGCCACACCTCCTCCCGGCCACTGGGGAGCGGGAAATCAGCCACATCGAATGAGGGTATGGGGTGCAGGTGGGATTCTAGGCGCACCTGAGGATTAGAAGTCATCAGCCGACCGCCCCTTCCATCTGAAGTTCGATGAGACGGTTGAGCTCCAGCGCG
>JAITED010000102.1 GCA_031282235.1 Propionibacteriaceae bacterium
CTACCCCTACCCAGCAGCCCAGCACGCCTGCGGCCACGACTACCCCGCCTAGCCCCACTGCGCCGGCCACCGGCCCCACCTTGGCACCCCCGGCGGCACCACCAACCACAACTTTGGTGATTCCGCAGGCGGAGCAACACCCGGTGGCTAGTGCAGATGCGACGTATTGGAGCCCCCTCCCGGTGAAAGCAGGGCGGGCGTTCCCCGATGGCAACTATCGCGGCCTGCTGCTGGTCTCACCTCCAGCTGCTGCAGCCGTATCAAACGCATAGTGGCGCAGCGAGAAAGAGTTTTGGCTTAGCACTTACCCTAGGGCAAACACACGCTGTAGACTGATAGGTCGCGTGTCTTAAACATACGGGGGTATTTGATTTGTCGAACGTCGATGACGCCGCTGCGACATTACGCCGCGAACTCGCTGCTGAGCAGACCCATGTTGACGCTGTATACCGCGCCTTGGGTGCCGCTGTCGCGTCGGCGAAAGCGATTCAGGAGGAGAGCAAGGCGCGCTTCTTGAACGAGCGCACCGACTGGTTGCGCGAGGAGATGGGCACATCGCTGTTCGAGCGGGACGCTTTCGCTTTTGAGGCCGCCCGGCGGCTGGCGATATTGAACGCCGAACACGAGGGGCTGGTGTTCGGTCGTATTGACCTGCTCAGCCACGAACTGCGCTACATCGGGCGCATCGGGGTGCGCGATGAGGAGTACGTGCCGCTGGTGATTGACTGGCGGGCTCCCGCCGCCGAGCCGTTCTACCGCGCCACCGAAACAGAGCCGATGGAGGTGGTACGCCGCCGCGTGCTGCACTGCCGCGATGACCAAGTCACCGGCATTGAGGACGAACTGCTGGACACCTCTGCCGACACTGACCTGCCGATTATCGGCGAGGGCGCGCTGTTAGCGGTGCTGAAACGCGCCCGGGGGGCGCACATGCGCGACATCGTATCCACCATTCAAGCGGAACAGGATGAGGCGATACGCGCCCCCTACCCCGGTGTCACCATCATCTCTGGCGGCCCCGGCACTGGAAAGACGGTGGTCGCGCTGCACCGTGCCGCGTATCTGCTCTACACCCACCGCCGGCGTTTTGAGAACGGCGGGGTGCTGGTGGTGGGGCCATCCAACCTGTTCATGGCGTATATCGACCGGGTGTTGCCCGGTTTGGGCGAGGATACGGTACAACTGCGTTCCGTCGGCAACATCGCTTTAGACGTGCTGGGGTTCGGTTCCGACCGCGACGACCCCGCCACCGCTGCCACCGTGAAAGGTTCGCTGGCGATGCTGCCGGTGCTGCGGAAACTGGCGCAACTGCCGCCCGTGGAGCATCCGGAACGCTTGCGGCTCACCGTCGTGGTGCATGGCGAAGTCCTCACCTTAAACGCGGGACAGTTGGCGAAGCTACGCAGCCGTATCCTCTCTGGGCACAAAGTGAACCTAGCGGCACTGCTAGCCGAGGACGCTTTACTCGATGCGCTGTGGGAAGCCGCCCCGGAGGCGGCGATCGCCGCCGGACGTGCCGATTTTGATGAGCGGGTACGGCTCAGCGCCGCTTGGCGAGAGTTTATGCCGCAGTGGTGGCCGCTGCTCACCCCGGAACACCTGTTGGCGCGGCTCTCCGATGCGCGTTTATTGGCACAGTTGGCAGGGCCGCTGCTCACCCCAGAGCAGATACGAGCGACTGCCGCCACGCTGGCGCAGGCGCACGCTTGGAGCAGCGGAGAGGCACCGCGAGCTGACTGGAGTGTGTCCGACATCGCCCTGCTCGATGAACTCGCTGAACTGGTAGGCCCCGTCCCGGACAACGAGGAGGACGAACCGTCCGTATTTATTGAGGGGGGCACCGAGGTTGATGAGGTGACCACCACGTACGAGCGCGGCAGTGCGCGCCCCCAAACTTTGGAGGACGACCCGCAAACCACCTACGCCCACATCCTCATCGACGAAGCTCAGGACATCACCCCGATGCAGTGGCGCATGTTGCGCCGCCGCGGCCCGCAGGCCTCTTGGACGCTGGTGGGGGATCCGGCGCAGAGCTCCTACCCGGCTCCACGCGACACCGCGCAGGCGATTAACGAACTGGTGGGTAAAGGGATACGGCGCGACTTCCGGCTCTCCACCAACTATCGCAGCCCCAAAGAAGTGTTCGATTTGGCTGGCCGCTACATAAAAAAAACGGTTCCGAACGCTGACCTGCCGCAGGCGGTGCGCGCTACTGGCGTAGCCCCGCTGCTGCTCAGCGTCTCTGAGGGCGCGCTGTTGGATACGATTACCGCCCAACTGCGGGCGCTGCAGGAGTCTGTGGCGGGCAGTATCGCCGTTATCGCGCCTTTCCATCGTTGCGACGCACTGTATCGGGCGCTCATCGGCTTACCGGAGTGGGATGGGACGCGGATGAACTTGGTCAGCGCGCTGCGCGCGAAAGGTTTGGAGTACGACGCGGTGATTGTGGTCGCCCCGGACGAGATTGTGGCCGAGGCTCCCGGCGGCGAGCGCACCCTCTACGTTGACCTGACCCGCGCCACCCAGCGGCTAGTGACTATCGACGTCAACGACGGCCAGCCAGGAGCGTGGCGAGAATCTCTCGAGTGACCCCCGAGCGGTTCTGGGTGAAGAAGTGCAACCCCGGCACCGGCAACTCCAACAACTGTTCGGCCAACTCTAAGCCAATCTGCGCGCCCACGTCGCGCACCGCGATGTCATCTGCCGCTGCTGCCTGCAACCGCGACACCACCGCGTCCGGCAACGCCGCCCCCGAAAGCTCCGCGAACTTAGATAACTGCGAGATACGGGTGATGGGCATCAACCCAGGAATCACCGGCAGGTCACTCCCAGCGGCGCGCAGTCTGGCGACCAACGCTTGATATTTTTTTAACTCGAAGAAGAACTGCGTGATGGCGAAATCGGCTCCAGCAAGCTGTTTCGCTATCAAAATCTCGGTGTCCAGGGTGGGATTACCGGCGGGGTGAATGTCTGGGAAGGCCGCCACCCCAATGCAGAACGGGCCGCGACTGGCCACCAACTCCACCAGTTCGGTAGCGTTCGCCAACCCGTGCGGGTGTTGTTCCCAAGGCACGCTGGGCCCTCCCGGCATGTCGCCGCGCAGCGCTAGGATGTGGCGTACCCCCGCAGCGGCGTATGCATCAATGGTGGCTTTCAGTTCGTCCACGCTCTGCCCCACTGCGGTGAGGTGCCCCACGATGGTGAGCGGCACCCGCGCTGCGATTGCACGGGTGGCGCTCAGGGTGCGCTCCCGCGTGGAGCCGTTCGCCCCATATGTCACCGATACGAAATCGGGCTGCAGCGGCACCAACTGCTCCACAGCCTGCATCAACTGGTCAAGCCCGCTACGGTCTTTCGGCGGGAAAAACTCGAAGCTATAGGTACGTTGCCCGGCAGCGAGCAGTTCCGTGATGGTTTTTGCCATGCGATACACCTTACCGACTATTGGTTACGCGGTAGGCTGGTTGAATGCAGTGTCGAACCCGTTCCGCAAGGTTTTCATCCCATACGCCCCCCCGGAGCCCATTTAATTCCGAAACAAACCCGGCGCACCGTATCCGAGTGGGCGCATTACGCGGCATCGTTGCAGCGTTTACGTCCGGAGTGCTGCTCCTCAGCGCGGCCTGCTCCACCTCCGCTACCACCGTACCCACCCCCACCCCACCCCCGGTGGGCAGTTACCACTCCGGCAACGCAGCGTTCGATGAGATTATCAACAACGCCCCGGTGGCTCCACCAGAGTTGGTCGCCGCCTACCCTTGGGCAGCGGCGGTGCGCGCCACCGGAGCGCTCCGAGTGGGCGGGCTAACCTACAGTCCGCTGTTTTGGGAGCCGGGGGCCACCACCGGAACGTTCACCGGGTTCGATGCCGGGTTGGCGCTGCTGCTGTCGCGCTACCTGCTGGGCGATGCCGCTATCGAAGTGGTGCCCGTGACCCCTACCACCGCCGAGTCGATGTTGCGCGCTGGCAGCGTTGACACCGTGATCGCCCAATACACCATCACCTCCGCTAGCTTGGAGCAGGTGATGTTCTCCGGGCCGTACTACCTCTCCGGTTCCGCGGTGCTGGTGGGCTCGGATACGCCGCAGAGCGCGCAGTACCCCACCCCGGTAGCTGTCGTCGCAGGTAGCATCCCCGCCACCCAGTTACCGGAAACCACCACCGCGCTGCCGTTACCCGCTCACGCGCAGTGCGTATCCGCGCTGTTGGGAGGAAACGCAGCCGGATACTTAACCGACGAATCCCTAGCCATCGCCACTTGGGCAGCCAACCCCACCTTAAAGATAGCCTCCCGCATCGACTCCCCCGCCGATGCCTACGGCATCGCCCTGCCCCGCAACTCAGATGTCAAAACCCTAATCGACCACTGGCTAGCCGATTTGATAGCAGACGGCACCTGGGCGAAACTCTGGCAAGTCACCATCGGTCAAGCCGGTGGTGAAGCCCCCACCCCACCCACCCTAAACTCCGCCGGGAACTTGAGGTGAAACATGGTTTTCTCACCGGATGACCCGCTGGGGGCTGAATGGCGTACCGCGGTGGCTGAGAGTCTCGCGCCGCTGATAACGCAGTGCACCGCGCGGTGGCGCGGCATCAACGCCGAGTTGACGGCGTTCGCAACGGTGGCTGCCGATTATCTGGGGGGCGGGAAACGGGTGCGCCCCGCGTTCGCCTACTGGGCATACGTCGCCAGCGCTGGGCAACCGGCAGACCCGCAGCTTTTGCTGCAAACGCTGAGCGCGCTGGAGTTTCTGCACGCCGGTTTGTTGATTCATGATGACCTGATAGATGACTCCCCCACCCGGCGCGGACACCCCAGCGCTCACGTCGCCTTGGCCGCCGCGTACCCCAACACCCCCGACCCGCTCACTTGGGGGCGTTCAGCTGCGGTGCTGCTGGGCACGCTGCTCATCCAGCAGGCGAACGAGGTGCTGACCCGCAGCGCGGGCAGCGCGCCGTATTTTTTGCGCGCCACCGAAACCCTAAACGCCACCATAAGTGAAGTGCTGCTCGGCCAGCAGTTAGACCTGCTAGCCGAACAGTCTAGCGACCGCAGCGATAGCCAACTGGCGGCGTTAGCGACTCAGGTAGATACCCTAAAAACCAGCAGTTACACCGTGCGCGGCCCGCTGCAGTTGGGGCTGGCGCTAACCGATGCCCCTATCCAACTAAAAGACGCCCTAGAGTGTTACGCCACCCACGTCGGCGTGGGTTATCAACTCCGCGACGACTTGTTGGATCTGTTTGGTGAACCCGAGCTCACTGGTAAAACCCCCGGAGGTGACATCCGGCGCGGCAAACGTACCCACCTCATCGCTGCCGCCACCGCGCAAGCTAACGCTGCTGACAAGGCCATACTGTATGCCAATCTGGGCAACCCCGCTGCCGACATCGCCGCTGTTCGCGCCGCAGTAACCCGCAGCGGAGCTGCCGCCGACATCGAAACCCGCCTTTCCAAGTTAGCGCGTTTCGCCGCCAAGGCTTTAGCATCTGCCCCCCTGCAACCCGATGCCCGCACTGCGCTCACCAAACTGGCGGAACAAACACTTTTCCGCAGCGCTTGACAGCGGGTTAGCCCTTGATTAGGCTCACCGCATGTATGAGCAGCGCCTTTCGCGGGCTTTGCAGTTCCCAACTGTGAGCAACTCGGATTACACCGCAGTTGATTTCGCGCCCTATGAGGCGTATATCGCCTTTTTGCAGGAAGCATTTCCGCTATTTTTCCAAACCTGCGAGTGGGAACGCATCAACGAATACGGCCTGCTGTTCCGCTGGAAGGGGCAAGACCCGACCCGTGAGCCGATTCTGCTGTTGGCGCACTACGACGTGGTGCCCGCGGACGATGAGGGGTGGACGTATCCACCGTTCTCCGGCACTGTTGCGGACGGTTACATCTGGGGACGCGGCACGATAGACATCAAGAGCCAGCAGATAGCGCACTTTGAGGCCGTAGAACAGCTAATCAAATCCGGTTTCACCCCCGCAGGCGACATCTATTTTGCATACGGCCATGACGAGGAGGTCGGTGGTGAACAGGGCGCGGATGAAATTGCTCAGACGTTGCAAGCGCGGGGTTTAAGGTTCGCGGGCGTGTTGGATGAGGGCGGTATCGTGGTCAGCGGCGCGCTGAAAGGCGTGACCTCACCCGTGGCGCTGATTGGGGTGGGCGAAAAGGGACGCGCCGAGTACGCCATCACGGTAGCTGGGCGCGGCGGCCACGCCTCCATGCCCCCCGCCACTACCGCTTTGGGGCAGATCGCCGAAGTGGTGCGCCGGATTGAGAAGAATCCGCTGCCCACCCGGTTGACTCCCCCGGTGTTGGCGCTGTTGAACGCTGTCAGCTCCCAGATGGGTAAGCCGGTGGAGTTAGCCCTAGAGCACCTGAATCTGTCTGACCGGCTGGTGCGCAAAATCTTGTCGCTAACCCCGGAGACGAACGCGATGATTCGTACCACGTTCGCGGCGACGATGGCTAAAGCCTCCGATGCCGGGAACGTGCTGCCCGCCAGCGCGACGGTCAACATCGATGTCCGACTGTTGGCCGGGGATACGGTGGATTCGGTGGAGGCGTATTTCCGCAAGTTGGCGGGGCGTATCCCCGTCGAAATCCGGCGCGTCACAGCCACGGAAGCGACCGACTTCTCCCCCACCAGCGGCGTATTTTACGACCGGCTGTTTGAGACCACGCAGCGTATCTTCCCAGAGGCCATCACCACGCCGTATCTGGTGTGCGGCGGCACCGACTCCCGCAAATACGACGTAGTCAGCGACCACATCTATCGCTTCACGCCGCTCCACGTCACCAACGCGGAGAAAGACACCATGCACAACCGCAACGAACACGTCAGCATCGCCAGTTTCGACCACATG
>JAITED010000120.1 GCA_031282235.1 Propionibacteriaceae bacterium
TAACTTGGAACTCCTCCAACTCATCAACACTAACTTCTAGTACTGCTGCCACTAGACGTTTCAATACTTCTTCCTCTTTCCCCAATACCGTTTTGAATAAAACGTCGTTTGTGAATCGGTATTTTAATAAAGTCATAATCGTTCAGCCCTTTCTGTGAACTGTTTCTATGCAAGGGCATATCCCTTACATGTAGTCTCTCTACGCAGAAATCCCCCAAACCGGCCAACCAATTTCCCAAATGTGGATAACTTTCCCAACTTTTTAAGTTATCCACAGACTCCACTATCCGGGAACAAACCCAGTGTGAGATGATTCCCGGTGCCAGAGCTAAAGATGGTGGTTCGCTTTACACGGGCTGGGTTCCTGGATGCTGCGGCTGCCAGTCGCCAAAGGTTCGCTCGATAAAGAGGCAGTTATTTCAAGTTTTAGGATTAATTTGAAATAACGTAAGGTTGCGGGCGTAGTTGTTTCAAGTTTCCAAATTGCTAATTTAGTGGCTTAAATTGCTAAGTTGAGCGCCCAGCTTGCTACTTTCTCACTTTGAAGTGTCAATTTCACACTTTCAGGTGCTCTGGGGTGGGTTCCCCTCACTTCCCAGATTTTCGACTTATCCGGAATGCGATTCCAATATAGTCGAATTGCTTGCCCATTTTAGGGTTGGGCTGCGGCGACGACTGGTTGTGGGGATTATGATGCCGTTCGTTTCGAGAGTTCGTAAATGGCGTAACACCCCGGAGCGGGTTAGGCCTGTCAACTCCATCAGTTCAGTAGTGGTTTTGGGGGCGTTCGCTAGGGCGGCAAGAATTATTTCTGTAGGGTTTTCCGTAGTGGTATGGGTTATTTCTTCTCTCGGGTGGTTTGTGGAGCTGGGGGGCTGAATTACGGTGTTGCGCAGTTCGGCAATAAACATGCCGGAAGCGACTTTGAAAAACGGTAGTGGCAGGCCGGATGCTGCTAACTCGGTAGCGATTGTGCGGATGCCACTACCTCGGTTTTCGCATATGGTTCGATTAGTGTTGGGTAACTCTACGTCTTCTAACAATCTAGCCAATACGGCGTTACGAGACGATGAAACCGTACCTTGAAGTAGTTCCGTGGGATTTGCCGCGCCGTATAGTCCACCGGGGTTTATAAATAGGAGTCGGTCGGGATACATCTCTACCCGAACTTGCGTACCTTGCGCTAGCGGATGGTAATCACGGTGCATCAGGGCGTTGACGATTAACTCTCTAATCGCTTCTACCGGGTATTCCCATACGTCCTCGCGCCCGATACCATGCACCACGGAATGTCGAGTCATGTTGCGTTGTACTACGGCCACTAGCCCAGCTACTAACTGCGGAATTGACCCGTCTAACGGTACATTTTCCAAAAATCTAGTGCCGTCAGCCATTGGTCTGCCATCCACGGTGGGGTACGACACGAACGTCACATTGAGCTGCGGGGAAAATTGTTGCGGATATATCCCCAACGCCAGCAGCCCAGCTAAGCTCACTTGGTCACCAGATTCACCCCGTGGACACACCCCAGCCATCCGCAACACATCAATAACTTCAGCTTTAGCGAACACCGGCCCACGTCTATTCCGGTAACGCTCCACCAAGCGTTGCACCCCAACCTGATCCAAATCGGCCAGCGTAGCCCCCGGAACCACAACTGCGTCATCGTGCGGTTGGCCGCGCCCAGTAACCATCAGATGAATCTCATACGAAGTCAAATGGCGGTCGCCGTCATGGGAACGGATATACGAGCCGCGCTCTATACCCTGTGTTTTTACGTAACAGGGACGAATACGCGAGTCGATTGGCGGTATAGCGGCAGCCACCACTGACTTACCATCCACCTGCACTATCTCAATCTGCGCCCGTACTGCTGGTTCTACTTGGTCAGAACATGCTGTAGCCATAGCGTTCGCTAATGCTTTAGAGTCCACGTTGACTGGCTCAAACCCGTGTTTCTCGTCTAGCCCCAAAACAATAATTCCGCCGCCGCCATTAGCGAACGCGGACACTGATTCGGCCAGCGTTTTAGGGGCACCACCAGCGGCTTTCTTTACCTCAACCGCCACGGTATCTGTTCCGACAAGTCTGGCTTTCGCAACTAAAGCCAGCACTTCATCTTGCAATGACATTGTTCCTCCCGGCCATTAGCCACTTCTTCGCCAACATGTTACTTGTTACTTCTTACATGTTACATGTTACATGTTACTTCTTACTTCTTACTTAGTGGGGTACATGTTGCGCAGTGGGGCAGCTGTCGGCGTGATTTTCGGCTCTACACGTCATTTTCGCGTATTGAGTTGACAGGTTAGCGATATATCGCTAGAGTGGGGGGCTGTGTTGTCGCGTTCTAGTGATGACGCAGAGGGCTTGACCGGGATAAACGATTTAAGAATTGTAGGCTTCAATGCTTCGTCGCTTGGTTTTCCGTTTTGTGAAACCTTACGTTGGCGCGCTGTTGGGCGTGTTTTTGTTGCAAACTGTGGCGGCGATAGCTTCGCTGACGTTGCCCACACTTAACGCTGCCATCATCGATGACGGGGTGGCTAAAGGCGATACGGCGTTCATCTGGACGCGCGGCGCTCTGATGCTGGCCGTTAGCGTCATTCAGGTGTTAGGCCAAGTGGGGGCCGCTTTCTGCGGTGCGCAGTTGGCTATGGGGTTTGGGCGCGATGTGCGCGCTGGGCTGTTTGACCATGTGTTGCAGTTCTCAACACAAGAGGTGAACAAGTTCGGCGCGCCGAGCCTCATAACCCGCAACACCAACGACGTGCAGCAGGTGCAACAACTGCTGCTGATGGGTTGCGTATTCATCGTATCCGCGCCACTCACCGCTGGCGGCGGGGTGGTGATGGCGCTGCGCGAAAATGTGGGGCTTTCGTGGCTCATTCTGGCAGCCGTCGGTACGTTAGGCGTAGTCATCGGGGTGCTGATAGGTTTTATGACCCCGCTGTTTCGCGCCAATCAGGAACGTATTGACAACATCAACCGGGTGTTACGCGAACAGTTGACCGGGATTCGGGTGATTCGAGCGTTTATACGTGAACCATCGGAGCGGAAGCGTTTTCAAACGGCCAACAACGATTTGATGACGCTCGGGTTCAAAATTGGCACCCTGTTCTCGCTGCTGTTTCCCGTAGTGAACTTGGTGCTCAACCTGTCAACCGTTGGGGTGATGTGGTTCGGTGCTGAGCGCGCCGACATCGGCGACATTCAAGTGGGGCAGTTGCAGGCGTTCATTCAGTATCTGATTCAGATTTTGATGAGCGTGATGATGGCAACCATGATGCTGCTGATGCTACCGCGCGCCCAAGTGTGTGCGCGACGCATTATGGAGGTGTTTGACACCCCCTCATCGGTGACGCAACCCGACAACCCGGTTACTGAAATGGCTAGTAAAGGCCGTATTGAGTTTCGGGACGTGGAATATCGCTACCCCGGTGCAGAGAATCCGGTGCTACACGATGTGAGTTTCACCCTCACGCCCGGCACCATCACTGCGGTGGTGGGAGCCACTGGTTCCGGTAAAACTACACTTATCAACCTGATTCCGCGATTAGCCGACGCCACCGCCGGGACGGTGCTGGTGGATGGGGTGGATGTGCGCCGCCTCGACCAAGATTTGCTGTGGGCGCACGTCGCCTTAGTGCCGCAGCGTCCGTATCTGTTCTCCGGCACGGTCGCCAGCAATTTAGAGTACGGCAAACCGGATGCCAGTGAGGACGAGATGTGGGCGGCGCTGCGTACCGCTGCCGCAGAGACGTTCGTGACTGAGCGCGGCGGTTTGGAGAGCAGCATTACGCAAGGGGGCACTGATGTGTCCGGCGGGCAACGCCAAAGGCTCTCCATCGCTAGGGCGCTGCTGAAAAAGCCGGACGTATACCTGTTCGATGATGCGTTTTCGGCGCTAGATGTGGCCACCGACGCGCAGGTACGCGCCGCGCTCGCCGCAGAAATCAAAGACGCTGCCGTGCTGATTGTGGCGCAACGTATCACCTCCATAAAAGAAGCCGACCAGATATTAGTGCTTGATGAGGGCCGTATCGTAGGCCGCGGCACCCACAGCGAACTGCTGAATACCTGCCCAACCTACGCTGAAATCGTCGCCTCCCAAATTAGTGCGGAGGAGATGTAAACATGAGCGAAAAAGTTGTAAAGGCGAATGAGCGCCCCAAATACGCCCCGCAGGGGAATCAGGCTGGCCCCGGCCCGATGGGCGGTCGGGTGCATGAGAAAGCGGTCAACTTCATACCCA
>JAITED010000122.1 GCA_031282235.1 Propionibacteriaceae bacterium
GCCGCCAACCGCCTCAGTCTTGGTATCGACGTCGGCGGTACGAAAACATACGGCGTGGTGCTGGACGCTGCTAATCAGGTGATAGCAGCGGGCGGTATGCCCACTCAAAAGAGCGCTCCTGGGGTGTGCGCGTCAGTGATTCAGGTGGCGCAAGACCTAGCCACACAGTTGCAGGTCAAGCCGGAGGACTTTACTAGCGTCGGCGTGGGCATCCCCGGCGTGGTTGACACCGACACTGGCGAAGTGCTCTCCGCAGTGAATCTGGGGTTTGAGCGGTTGCTGCTGGCAGTAAACATCGCCCCAACTTTTTCGGCTCCCGTCGGCATCGACAACGATATGAAAGCGGCGTTGCGCGGTGCTGGGTTGCTGCTGGGCACCGACTCGTTGGCGTATCTCAACATCGGCACGGGGGTAGCCTCGGCTGCGATGGAACATGGCCGCGTGATACGCGGGGCGGAGAACACCGCCGGTGAAATCGGCCATATCTGCTACGAACCCGGCGGGGCGAAGTGCCTGTGCGGACAGTTGGGCTGTCTGGAAGCCGTGCTGGGGGGGCGCTATCTGGTGCCCCGGCTGGCTGATGCTGGGGTGGAGTGGGCGTGTCTGAACGCTCAGCCGGAACACCCGGAATATATACGTTGCATGAATGCGCTGGTGTGGGCGATTTCGGTGCTGCATCTGATGTACGACCCGGCGGTGATTGCCCTCGGCGGCGGGGTGGTGGGTGCCGCGCCTTGGTTGCCGACAGCGCTAGCTGCGGAGTTTTCTGCGCGCGCAGCGCAAGCCGTATTCCCCGACTTTGAGCTAATTGCATCCCGGCTTCGGTTTTTGGATGTCGAATCCCAAACCAAAGTGGGAGCCATCGGTGCCGCGCTGGTAGGTCGGGAACTTTTATAAACCAAAAATATAAGGAGAATGGTGGGTATCATGCGGCGACGAGTGAAAGCAGTGGTGTTGGCGGCGGGGCACGACCAACATACCCGTGACCTGTTGTTGCGACCGCTGGCGAACTCGACTGTCATTGAGCAGGTGTTGGCCACGGTGACTCAGGTGGTGCCGAAGCGGGATGTCATCATCGTGACGGATGAGCATGACCACGCGGTGCGGGAACACCTGGGGGATTCTTGGCGTTACGTGGTGCAAACCGTGCAGGCAGGCACGGGTGACGCGGTGCGATGCGCCCGGTTTGAGTTGGCGGGTTTCAACGGAGACGTGCTGGTTGCCTACGGCGATACGCCGCTGATTAGGGCTTCCAGTTTGCGCGGGCTGTTGTGGCGGCATCAGTTGAAGAACGCGCAGTTTTCGCTGTTGTCGGCGCTGTTGGAGCATCCCAGTTCCTATGGCCGGGTGGTACGCAGTGCCGATGGTGCGATAAGCGGCATCGTGGAGCCAGAGGATCAGAGCGCCGCGATGCGTAAGCTCACCGAGGTGAACGTGGGGGCGTATGTCGCCGACAATAAACTGCTCATCCCCACGTTGGATGAGATGGCCGCCCGGGGGGAGCATCGGCTCACTGAACTAGTGGAGCGGCTGATTGCTGCCGGGCACGTCATCTCGTCGTACACCATCTACGACCCCGGCGAGGTGCCGGGTATCAACTCGTTGGAGGAGTTGGCGGCGGCTGGTGACGTAGTGTTACAGCGGTTGTTCGCCCCCTCCCACATCATCGAAACCGGCGAAATCGAGTTCGGCACCGGAGGTTGGCGGGCGCGTATCGGTGAGGGGTTCACGCTGCATAATGTGCGCCGACTAGCGCAAGCGTTAGCAAACGACGTGACGCGGCGCGGCCTAGAGGCGCAGGGCGTTGTGATTGGCGGGGATAGGCGTTTCCTCTCTGCGGAGTCGGTGGTGGCGGCCTCCGAGGTGTTCGCGGGCAACAACATTCCGGTACGGCTGCTGCTGGGCGATGTACCCACCCCGCTGGTGACGTTCGCCGCGCCGTATCTGGGGAGCGTGTATGGGCTGGTGTTCACCGCCAGCCACAACCCGCCGCAGTGGAACGGGCTGAAAGTGTTCCGCGCCGACGGCTCGCTGCCGCTGGCGGATGAGACCGACCGGTTCTCCGCTGAGGCCAACTCGCTCACGCAGGCCGATGTGGTCTCGCTGGATTTGGGCATCGCCAAAGCCTCCGGCATCGTGGTAGACACCGACCTTACCAACGCCTACGTTGACGCGGTGGAGCGGTTGGTGGACGTGAACGCGATGCGCGAACGCGGCGGGATTCGGGTGTTGATTGACCCGATGTACGGCACTTCGCAGCTCACCTTGGGCATGATTTTGTCCGATGCGCGTTGTCGTACCGAGTTCATCCACTCCCAAGCCAACCCGCTGTTCGGCGGGCAATCCCCGGCTCCCGACCCCGAAGCGCTCTCTCAACTCATCAACATGATGCACTCCGGCGGTTACGAACTGGGGTTGGCTACCGACGGGGACTCTGACCGTATTGGCGTCATCGACGAGCGGGGGCGCTACGTATCCACCAACGACCTGTTGTTGCTCATCTACTGGTATCTGCATGAAATACGGGGGCTGCGCGGCGGCGTGGTGCGAAATCTAGCCACCACCCAGTTGCTAGACCGGCTCGCGGAACACTTTGGTGAGGAGCACCGGGAAGTGCCCGTGGGGTTCAAGCACATCACCGCCGGGATGGCCGAGATTGATGCGCTGCTGGGCGGGGAGAGTTCTGGCGGCCTCACCATCCGGGGGCACATTCTGGGCAAAGATGGCATTTTTGCTTGTGCCTTAGTGGTCGAGTTGTTGGCAGTCACCGGCAAGAAGCTCTCGCAGGTGCTGCATGAGGTTTACGCCATCACCGGCAGGCTCTATCAGCGCGAGCACGGCATCCCCGCCACCCCGCAGTTGCGGGTGGAGTTGCCGCGCCGTATGGTGAGCGCCGCCCCTCGCGAAGTCGCTGGTTATCCGGTAGAACGTATCGACACCAAAGATGGCATCAAAATCTATCTCGCCCCGAATAATTCTTGGGTGCTGTTGCGATTCTCTGGCACCGAGCCGGTGCTACGTATGTTCGCTGAAGCCGAATCCCCCAAGATGGCAGAACAACTCATCAACTGGGTCTCCGACTTCGCCTCCGGGGTGTGACCACAAGGTGATTGAATGCTAAGAACTCCCCGCCGCCACCTAGCCGAACGCGACCCCTTTTCCAAAAGAGGTGGCAGGTATAGCTTTACGGTGTTAGCCCCCTTCCTTGAAGGGGGTGGCAGGCGTAGCCTGACGGGGGTTATTTTCATGCGTTGCTCACGAGTAACCCCCGCCGCCTGCGGCGGCACCCCCTTTATAAAGGGGGCTTCAAAGGATTTCGCCTCCGAATAAGAAATAAGCAATTAGAAAGGGTTCCGCGATGCGGTACGGACAGTTTGATAATGCGGCGCGCGAGTATGTGATTGACCGGGTGGATACCCCGTCCAGTTGGATTAACTATCTGGGCGTGGAGCGGTGGTGCAGCGTACTCAACCAGAGCGCGGGGGGGTACAGCTTCTTCCGCTCCCCGCAGTCGGGGCGGGTGAGCCGGTTTCGCCCCAACGGAGTGCCGCAGGATCGCCCCGGACATTACCTATATATACGTGACGCAGCCGACGGCGATTACTGGTCGGCATCGTGGCAGCCGGTGGGTAAACCGCTGGATATAGCGCGTTACCGCACCCGGCATGGGCTGTCGTATAGCGTCTACGAATCGGAATACCGTGGCATTAAAGCTAGTCAACGTATTTTCGTGCCCTTGGGGGAGGATGCGGAGGTTTGGGACGTAACGCTCACCAACAACTCTGATACGGTTCGGGAGTTGTCGCTGTTTGGCTATGTGGAGTTCAGTTTTCATTCGATACAAATCGACAACGAAAACTTTCAGATGTCGCTGTACGCCTCGGGTTCGGATTACGCCAATGGGGTGATTGAGTACGACTTTTTCTACGAGCCGTGGACGTATCATTTCTTCACGGCCACGCGGCCCCCGGTGGGCTTCGACTCCATGCGTGATGCGTTCATCGGGGCGTATCGCAGCGAGAGCAACCCGCTGGCGGTGGAGCGCGGGGAGTGCTCCAGTTCGCAGGGCACCACCGGGAACCACTGTGGTGCGCTGCAACATCGGGTGAGCCTAGCGCCCGGCGAGACGATACGGTTTGCATACCTGCTGGGCTACGGCAATCGGGCAGCGGGGGAGCGGCTGCGGGAGAAATACGCCGACCCCGCGGCGCTTGATGCCGCGAGTGCCGCGTTGGCCGCGTATTGGGAGACGAAGCTGGCCAAGTTGCAGGTGCGCACCCCCGATGCTGACCTGGACACGCTGGTAAATACTTGGACGCTCTATCAAGCTGAGACTTGCGCGGTGTGGAGCCGCTTTGCGTCTTTCGTTGAAGTGGGGGGGCGCGTCGGACTGGGCTACCGCGATACGGCGCAAGACGTGATGAGCGTGGCGCACACCCATCCTGACAAGGTGAAACAGCGCTTAGTGGAGTTGCTGCACGGGCAGATGAGCTGGGGATACGGCCTGCACCTGTTCGACCCGACGCTGTTTGCGGGGCCGCGTGACGACATCCCTGTGGGGGTGAAGCTGCCCACCGTGGTGCCCAGCAAAGCTAGCGATTTGGTGCATGGTCTGGCCGATGCTTGCTCCGATGACCACCTCTGGTTGGTGCCCAGCGTGGTGCAATACGTGGTGGAAACCGGCGATTTAGAGTTTTTGGATGAGGTGATTCCATTCGCTGACTCCGCGATGAGTTTGGCGGAGCGCGCTGCGGTTATCGGTGCCGATGCTGCGGCGACGCACGACCCCGAGCCCACCACGGTGTATCAACACCTGCTGCGCGCCATCGAGTTCTCGTATGCGCAGGTGGGGGATAACGGTATCGCTAAAGGGCTGCGCGCCGACTGGAACGACTGCCTCAACTTGGGCGGCGGGCAGAGCGCGTTGGTGGCGCTGCTGCACGTTTGGGCTACTAAATCC